>JALQVJ010000201.1 GCA_023260355.1 Burkholderiaceae bacterium
GGTGCAAGCCCGTGCCGTCGGAGGTATCGCCGATATACATGCCGGGACGTTTGCGCACCGCTTCCAAGCCCTCCAGGATCTGAATGGAGCTTTCGCCGTAGCCGTCGGCAGCAGGTTGGGGGACTTGTTCTTCTTGGCTCATAAGGGGCTTTGCTATCTACGAATACGAAACGGGCGTGGCGGCGGCGCCTTGTTCACGGCGCGCCATGCCGAGGCGAGCTGCTCCAGAATCAAATGCGCATGGGCATCACAACGTACTTGAAGTCTGTTTGTTCAGGGATGGTGATCAGAGCGGAGCTGTTGCCATCTGCCAGGCTGATGCTCACCATGTCTTGACCCATGTTGGTGAGCACATCCATCAAATACACCACGTTGAAGCCGATTTCGATGGCGTCACCGCTGTAGTCGATATCCAACTCATCCGTGGCCTCTTCCTGCTCTGGGTTGCTGGCTGCCACACGCAGGCTGCCGGGCTCGAGATTGAGGCGCACGCCTTTGAACTTGTCGGTCGTCATGATGGCCGTGCGCTGCAAGGCTGCCAACAATGCGGTGCGCCCCAGGGTGAGCTGGTTGCTGTGGTTGTTGGGGATCACGCGGTTGTAATCTGGGAACTTGCCCTCCACCAGCTTGGTCACGAACTCCATTTGTCCAAACGAGAACTTGGCTTGGTTGCTGGCAAACTGGATGTTGATATCACCCTCACCATCGCTCAGCAAGCGCTGCAACTCGAGCACGGTCTTGCGCGGAAGAATGACCTCTTGCTTGGGGACTTCTGTTTCCAGTGTGGCGGCGGCCAGTGCCATGCGGTGGCCGTCTGTTGCCACGAGCGTCAAGCGGGTGCCTTCGGCCACAAACAAAATACCGTTGAGGTAGTAGCGAATGTCATGAACCGCCATGGCAAATGCCACTTGCCCCATCAGCTTCTTCAACGTTTGTTGGGGAATGGAGAACTGTGGGCCGAAGCTGGGTGCTTCTTGCACCAAAGGAAAGTCAGCAGCGGGCAAACTCTGCAGCGTGAACCGGCTTTTGCCGCCTTTGAGCAGCACTTTGCCGTTGCTCGCCTCCAAGCTGACGCTCTGGTCGGCTGGCATCGTGCGCAAAATGTCAATCAACTTGCGCGCGCCCAGCGTGGTGGCAAATTCGCCTTCGTCGCCGCCGAGCTCGGCCTGGGTGCGGATCTGGATCTCAAGGTCACTGGACGTCAATTCAACGCGCCCATGAGATTTGCGAATCAACACGTTAGCCAAAATGGGCAGTGTATGTCTGCGTTCAACAATGCCACTCACGGATTGCAGTGCTGCCAATACTTGGTCTTGTGTTGACTTGAAAACGATCATCATGTGTCCTTGTGTTCTGTCTCGCTGACGTGTCGGCTGTGTGAGTGTGCCGACGACTCAAAACTATCCGCTATTTTCACCCGAAAACACCGCAAATCTGCGCCATTTGAGGGCGAACTGGCGATTAAATCCCCGCCAATTCAGGTTTTCTGTATGGCGCACAGCCGCTAGCCTTTGAGGGTTTGTTCCAGCACGTGCAAAGCTTGGTTCAATTCGGTGTCTTGGCTCCGCTCGGCACCAATTTTGCGCACGGCATGCAGCACGGTGGTGTGGTCACGGCCGCCGAAGAGTTCACCAATCTCAGGCAAGCTTTTTTGAGTCAATTCTTTGGCCAGGTACATGGCCACTTGGCGGGGTTTTGCGATGCTGGCAGGACGGCGCTTGCTGTACATGTCCGCGATTTTGATCTTGTAAAAATCGGCGACGGTCTTTTGGATGTTGTCGACCGTGATTTGCCGGTTCTTGATGGACAGCAGATCTCTCAATGCGTCCTTGGCCAAGGCGATCGAAATCTCTTTTTGGTTGAATCGCGAATACGCCAGAATCTTTCTCAAAGCACCCTCAAGCTCGCGCACGTTGGAGCGCACATTCTTGGCCACAAAAAAGGCCACATCCTCTGGCATGGGGGTGTCTTCAGCCGCCGCCTTTTTGATCAAAATCGCGACGCGCATTTCAAGCTCGGGGGGCTCAATGGCGACGGTCAACCCCGAGTCAAATCGCGATACCAACCGTTCGTGGATGTCGGCGAGTCCTTTGGGATACGTGTCACTCGTCAAAACGATGTGCGACTTTTTCGCCAAGAGTGCCTCAAACGCATTGAAAAACTCTTCCTGGGTGCGCTCTTTGTTGGCAAAAAACTGCACGTCATCAATCAGCAGCAAATCCAGGGAGTGATAGCGGTCTTTGAACTCGTCAAACGCTTTGCGTTGATAAGACTTGACCACATCCGACACGAACTGCTCTGCGTGGATGTAGAGAACCTTGGCATCAGGCCGATCGGCCAGCAAGTGATTGCCAATCGCGTGCATCAAATGCGTCTTTCCCACCCCAACCCCGCCGTACACAAACAGGGGGTTATAGAGCTGTCCCAGCTGGTTGGCCACATGCATGGCCGCTGCTCTTGCCATGCGGTTGGCCGTGCCCTCGATCAAGGTGTCAAAGGTCAGGCTTGGGTTGAGGCGATTGGTTGAGCCCCCGCCCATTGGCCTTTGCACCGGCGTGTTGATTTCTGGTGCTTCCGCCAGAATGTTAGAAATCGATGTGCTGGCGTGAGGTGCTGTAGGCTTGGGAGATTCCCTAAGAGTAAGCGCTAACTCAACACCGCACACTCCGCCCGATAGATCTGCCAATATTTTGCGGATGCGCTCCAAATATTGGCTCCGCACCCAGTCCAGCTTGAATCGATTTGCGACTTGCAGGACCAGTGAATCCCCGGTGGATTGGCCCGAAACAACGAGCGGCCGTATCCATGTGTTCAGCTGTTGTTCAGGCACCTGCGCTGCGAGCGTCTCGACGCAAGCCTCCCACAAATCAGTCGCGGTGGGTGGTGCAGAGGGTGCGTTCATAGAGCGAGTCAGACAACAGTTCGTGCTGTGGATAGAAGTTCAGAGTGGGGGTCGGATTATAGGCACTAAATTGTAGTTATCCACAACCTAGGGAAGACCATAATCGACAGGCTCTGCGACTGCAGTCGCGGCGGACTCCGCGGTGATTCAACCCCCGACAATGGCAAGTTGTTCCGTTGCCTGGCGCTCAGTCGCCTCTCCAAGGCCCCATTTTTGCAAAATACAGGGGGCTGATCCTGCTCGCCTTTGTGCGCGCTCCCAGAATTTGCGATAATCGATGGTTCCCCGCCGAAAAACCGCAATGCGGTTGTGTAGGACGCCGGGCCGGACTTTCAACAAGCCACACCCAAGCCAGCTCCATTCGGGGGCGGCTCGGCATGGTTGGGTCTGTCTCAGCAGGGTTCGAACAACACGCTGGCTCAACCCATGCCAGCACCAATGACCTAGAAAGCTTTGCAACATGAAACGCACTTATCAACCTTCTAAAATTCGCCGCGCCCGCACACACGGTTTCTTGGTGCGCATGAAGACGCGCGGTGGCCGCGCAGTGATCCGCGCGCGTCGCGCCAAAGGCCGCAAGCGTTTGGCCGTCTAAGTGCGCATGCGCGACACGGGCGGGAGGCGTTGACGCATGGCTGTTGCGCCTTGCGCTGCCACGTTCAACAAATTGACCCAAAAGCGCCAGTTTGCACTGGTGCTGGCGCATCCCCCTGTGGCGCACTCACGCCACTTTGCTGTGCACGTATTGGCGGTCAAAGCGCCGGACTTCAAGCCTGCCCAAGGCGTGTGGGCTGGTGTCGTGCTGCCCAAACGTTGGGCAAAGCGCGCCGTCACGCGAAACGCATTGCGCAGACAAATTTACGCCATTGCGACCGATACTTTGCAACGCCAACCGCAAGCATGGTCTCAGCAAGGCTTTGCCATGGTGGTCCGGTTGCGGCGCGCCTTTGACGCCCAGCAATTCACCAGTGCATGGTCGGAGCCATTGCGCCAAGCGGTGCGCGAGGAGTTGCTGCCATTGACACAGCGTGTGCTGAGCAACGGAGAGCATTGAGCGTGCGCCCAGTCCAGTCCCTGTTGATTTTGCTGGTCAAAGGCTATCGCCTCTTGTTGAGCCCATCCCTGGGCTCATCATGCCGGTTTGCACCGACATGCAGTCAGTATGCGCTGGATGCGTTGCAAACGCACGGCGCTGGCGCAGGGACCTATTTGGCTGTTCGCCGCATCGTGCGTTGTCACCCATGGTGTGATGGCGGCCACGATCCGGTACCTTCTCAGCGCCCATCATTGTTTGGTTGGGCTAAGAATTCAAATCAAGAAAAAGAGTTGTCATGACAGACATTCGACGTTCGTTGTTGTGGGTGGTTTTCGGACTGTCGTTGGTGATGCTTTGGGATCGCTGGCAAATCCACAATGGGCAGCCTGCCCTCTTCTTCCCCAGCGCACCTGCCGCGAAGGCGCCGGCGGCGCAAACCCCGGGTGAGGTCCCTGACGCGAAATTGGGTGGAGCCTCTTCGGTACCGACTGCGAGCGAGGCAGCGCAAGCGAGCCAGCGCATCGAATTCACCACTGATGTCCTGAAGCTCACCATCGACACCGAGGGCGCAAGCGTCGTGCAGTCTGTGCTGCGCAAGCACGCCACAGAGCTGGGCGGTGCACACGAAAACAGCACGCCTTTGGTTCTGATGCAGAAAAACGCGCAGCACACCTATGTGGCGCAATCTGGCGTGGCGGGCCAAGAGGCCCCTAACCACAAAGCGATCATGGCGTGGCAGCAGGGTGACGTGGCGATGGCCGACGGCCAGGACACTTTGGTGGCTAAATTTGCATCAGCACCCGTGGGCGGTCTGCAGTTGATCAAGACCTACACGCTGCGCCGCGGCAGTTACGTGGTCGACGTGAAACACGAAGTGGCCAATGCATCTGGCGAAGCCAAGCCAGTTCAGATCTACACGCAGTTGGTGCGTGATCACCAAACGGGCGATTCATCAACGCCTTTCTACACGACCTTCACAGGTCCGGCGGTGTACACCGACGCGGCGAAATTCCAAAAAATCAAGTTTGAAGACATCACCGATAAAAAAGCCGACTTTGTTGCACAGGCCAACGAAGGGTACGTCGCCATGGTGCAGCATTACTTTGCGTCCGCTTGGTTGGTGGCCCAAGGCATCGCCCGCGAAAACTTTGTGCGCGCTTTGGGCAGCGCGGCGCAGCCGTTGTACGCCGTGGGCAGCCTCGTCGACTTGGGCTCAGTGGCGCCGGGCGCGAGTGTGAGTTTGGACGCACGCCTGTTCATGGGGCCCCAGGAAGAAAAGGTTTTGGAGACGATTGCCCCCGGCTTGGAGCTCGTGAAAGACTACGGCTGGGTCACGATTCTCGCCAAGCCGCTGTATTGGTTGCTGGAAAAAATCCATGCCTTCTCAGGCAATTGGGGCTGGGCGATCGTGTTGCTGGTGGTGGTCATCAAAGCCGCCTTCTACTGGCTGAACGCGCAAGCCTATCGCAGCATGGCGAAGATGAAGGCTTTGAACCCCCGCATCACCGAGATGCGCGCGCGTTTGAAAGACAACCCTCAGCAAATGCAGCAAGAGATGATGCGCATTTACCGAGAAGAGAAGGTCAATCCCTTGGGCGGCTGTTTGCCGATCATGATTCAGATTCCCGTCTTTATTGCGTTGTACTGGGTGTTGTTGTCCAGTGTCGAAATGCGCAATGCGCCCTGGGCCCTCTGGATCACCGACTTGTCGAGCAAAGACCCGTGGTACGTGTTGCCAGTCATCATGACGGTGACGACCTTGTTCCAGACGGCGTTGAACCCACTGCCACCCGACCCATTGCAGGCGAAGTTGATGTGGTTGATGCCCCTGGCGTTTTCGGTGCTGTTCTTCCAGTTCCCAGCCGGCTTGGTTTTGTACTGGATCACCAACAACACCTTGACGATCATTCAACAGTGGCACATCAACCACCGCATGGGCGTCAAGTTGAAACTGAACATGCCTAAGTTTCGTTAATCAACATGCAACAAGCCAGCAGGTGCTGGCTTGTTGACGCTTGATGAGCGCAGTCGATTCAACCCCCATCTTGGCCATTGCCACACCACCTGGCCGTGGCGCAGTTGGCATCATTCGGGTTTCGGGCCGTTCGCTTGGCCCCTTCATCGAGCGCTTGTGCGGACGGCGCCTGGTCGCGCGGCAAGCCACCTTCATGCCTTGGCGTGATGCGCAAGGCCAGGTGATCGACCAGGGCTTGAGCATTTACTTTCCTGCGCCTCACTCGTACACCGGTGAAGATGTGTTCGAGCTGCAAGCCCATGGTGGACCGGTGGTGATGCAGCTCTTGCTCTCCCGGTGCATGGAGGTGGCTCAGAGCATTGACGCAACCACACAATCACCAACGCTTGCGCATTTGCGGCTGGCGCAGCCCGGCGAATTCACGCAACGCGCGTTCATGAACGACAAGCTGGACTTGGCGCAGGCGGAGGCCGTCAGTGATTTGATTGAGGCGTCTACGGAAGCAGCAGCGCGTGGCGCAGCACGCAGCCTCCAGGGGGCATTTTCAGACGAGATACAGCGCTTGTTGGAAGGCCTGATTCGTTTGCGCATGTTGGTGGAGTCGACGCTGGATTTTCCCGAAGAGGAAATCGATTTTTTGCAGCAAGCAGATGCCCAAGGGCAACTGAGCCGCCTTCAGCGACAAGTGGCCGAGGTCTTGCGCCAGACGCACCAGGGCGCGTTGCTCCGAGACGGCATGAAGGTCGTGATTGCTGGTCAGCCCAACGCCGGTAAAAGCTCGCTATTGAATGCTTTGGCTGGCGCTGAGTTGGCCATCGTGACGGCTATTGCAGGCACAACACGCGACGTGGTCAGCCAGTCGATTCAAATTGAAGGCGTGCCTTTGCACGTGCTCGACACGGCTGGCTTGCGTGAAACGGACGACGAGGTGGAACGCATCGGCATTGAGCGCGCGTGGAAGGAAATCGATCAAGCCGACGCCGTGTTGTTCGTTCATGACTTGACCCACTGGCATGATGCTTCGTACCGAAATCTTGACGCCCAGTGGCAAGACCGTTTGCCGCAACACCTGCCGGTGATTCATGTGTGGAACAAAGTGGATGCGGTTGGCGAGCCACTCCCAGAGGTGGTCTCAGCTGGCGTCGCCTTATCGGCCAAGCGAGGGGTTGGCCTGGAGGATCTGCGCCAACAGTTGCTCCAAGCGGTTGGGTGGCAGGCAACGGCGGAAGGCCTGTATTCTGCGCGGCAACGCCACGTCGATGCATTGCGCAGGGTTGAGCTGCATTTGGGGGCCGCAGCCGAGCATTTGGCGCTCGGTGGCATGCAACTTGACTTGCTGGCAGAAGAGCTCAGGCTCGCTCAAAGCGAGCTCAGCAGCGTCACCGGGGCATTCACGGCAGACGATTTGCTGGGCGAAATATTTTCCAAATTTTGTATTGGCAAGTGAGGGCCTCGGCGCCCACGCACATGCGTCTCAATGCCCTTCGAACTCGAGCAATGTGAACAACTTGAGGCCATCGGCTTTCAGGCGCTCACTGCCCCCTAGCTCTGGCAGATCAACAATGACCGCGCCTTCGATGGCGACACCGCCCAGGCGCTCGATCAACCGCTTGCCAGCCATCATGGTTCCTCCGGTGGCGATCAAATCATCCAACAGCGCCACGCGCATGCCAGGCTGAATGGCATCGGTGTGCAGCTCTACGGTTGCACTGCCGTACTCCAAAGCATAGGTCTCTTCAACGGTGTCAAAGGGCAACTTGCCCTTCTTCCTGATGGGTACAAATCCGATACCCAGCGAATAGGCCAACACCGAACCAACGATGAAGCCGCGTGCGTCCAGCCCGGCGATGACATCGGGCTTGTTTTCCGCATCCATGAAGTGATGCACGAACGCATCAATCAACACGCGGAACACCTTGGGGTCTTGAAGCAGCGGCGTGATATCTCGAAATTGCACGCCGGGTGCCGGCCAGTTCGGCACGGTTCGGATGTGGGATTTCAGGTATTCACTGAGTGAAGCATGCGCAGTCATTGGGTTCATCCTTTCAACAGCCGCTCTTCGGCCAGCGCCAACTCACGCGCGGTCCCACTGAGAACCAGCGCGTCTTGGTCTTGTAGCACCAAATCATCGCCAATCTGGGTGATTGGTTGACCCATGCGACGGGCGCCGAGCACACGCACACCGAAGCCATCCAAAGCGAGTGAGCCCAATGCGCGATCAATCGCATAAGCCCCGATAGGGAGCACGATGGTGCGCAATCGCTCTTGGTCAAGCTCGTCAACCGAGTCGTCATCTGCGCCGTGGTAGTAGTCGCGCAGCAGCTTGTAGCGCGCCTCACGTTGAGACTGCACCTGTCGCCACACTTTGCGAACGGGCACGCCAACCAACGCCAGCGCGTGAGACGCCAACATCAAACTGCCCTCCACCATTTCAGGCACGACTTCCGTTGCGCCAGCGCGCGTGAGTTTTTCCAAATCCTTGTCGTCGACCGTGCGCACGACCACCGGCACGTGCGGCGCGTGGGCCTTGGTGTTTGCCAAAATCTTGAGGGCAGACGTGGTGTCAGGATAGGTCACCACCACAGCACTCGCGCGCGCCAAACCGGCCGCCATCAGTGCTTGCAACCGGGTTGCATCGCCGTAAACCACGGAGTCACCCCCAGCGGCCGCTTGCTTGACACGATCGGGGTCTAGGTCAAGTGCCATGTAGGGGATGCCTTCGTTTGACAGCATCCGTGCCAAGTTTTGACCGCTGCGCCCAAACCCGCAAATCACCACGTGGTGATCAGCAGACATCGCTTTTTTCGCGATGGTGGTCATTTGCAAGGACTGCAGCAACCAGTCGCTGCCCGCCAATCGCGTCACGACGCCGTTGCTGTACTGAATGATAAAAGGCGTCGCGATCATTGAAATCACCATGGACGCCAAGATCGGGTTCAACAGCGCAGGGGGGACCAGCGACTGCTCGCTTGCGAGCGTCAGGAGCACAAAGCCAAATTCGCCGCCCTGTGCCAAGTACAAGCCCACGCGCATGGACGTGCCCAGAGGCGCCCCAAACAGGCGAGTGAGTCCGGTGATCAGTCCAAGTTTGAATGAGACTGAGAAGGCCAGCAGCAGCAGAACGAGCGGCCATCGATCCCAGACGATGCGCCAGTCCAGCAGCATGCCAATGGTGATGAAGAACAACCCCAGCAAAACATCGTGAAACGGCTTGATGTCCGTTTCCACCTGATGCTTGAACTCCGTCTCTGAGATCAACATGCCGGCAACGAATGCGCCCAGCGCCAGAGACAGGCCCGCATGCTCCGTCAGCCAAGCCAGCCCCAGCGTGATCAACAGCAAGTTGAGCATAAACAACTCTTCACTCTTGCGCCTCACAACCATGCGCAGCCACCAACGCAGCAGACGCTGGCCGCCAGTGAGCAGCAGCAACAACAGGGCGGCTGCCTTCAACACGGCGAGACCGATTTCCCAAACCAGCGTATCGGGCTCAGAGCCCAGTGCGGGGATCAAGATCAACAAGGGCACGACGGCCAAATCTTGGAAGAGCAAAATACCCACCACGCGTTTGCCGTGCTCTGTTTCCAACTCTGAGCGCTCTGCCGTGACCTTGATCACGATCGCGGTTGAGCTCATGGCCATGACGCCGCCAAGCGCAAGCGCGGTTTGCCACTCAAGCTCCCACCAGCTCGGGATCAGCAGTGCCAAGGCCATTGAGCCAGCTGCGGTCAGCATCATGGTGAGCATGACTTGCGCCGTGCCAAGCCCAAAGACAAACCGGCCCATCGTTTTGAGTTTGGGTAGGCTGAACTCCAGCCCGATCACAAACATGAGGAAGACAACGCCAAACTCGGCCAAATACCGAATGCCAGGGTTGTCTTGCGCCAAGCCAAGGGTGTTCGGCCCAATGATCACGCCGACCAACAGGTAGCCCAAAATGGGGGGCAGTTTCGCCAATCGGCAAGCGACCACACCCAGTACCGCGGTGAGCAAGTAGAGCAAGGTCAGATCGAAGGCGTTCATGCGCTGATGTTAACGCTGACCCGAGGCACTTGAGCTGTGAGCGGAGCGATAATGCCCTTCATGAGCAAGACGATGCCCCAAAACTCTTCGCAAATTTTGGCTGTGGCCAAGTCCACTTTGGATATCGAGGCCCAAGCCGTGGCAGGCTTGTACGCGCAGTTGGACGGCGCGTTTGTGCAAGCGGTACAAGCCATCCTCGACGCGACTGGGCGCGTGATCGTGATGGGCATGGGCAAGAGTGGCCATGTGGGCACCAAGATTGCGGCCACATTGGCCTCTACAGGCACCCCTGCGTTTTTTGTGCATCCTGGCGAAGCCAGTCATGGCGACTTGGGCATGATCACGCCTCAAGATGTGGTGCTGGCGATCAGCAACAGTGGTGAGAGCGAGGAGCTGAACGCGGTTCTGCCCTTTATCAAGCGGCTGGGTGCAGTCCTGGTGGGCATGACAGGTCGTCCAGAGTCGAGCCTGGCCCGACACGCGGAGTTCGTGCTGAACAGCGGAGTCGAAAAAGAGGCCTGCCCGCACAACCTCGCGCCAACCGCCAGCACGACAGCCCAAATGGCATTGGGTGATGCACTGGCGATGGCGTTGTTGGATGCCCGTGGCTTCAGACCCGAAGACTTTGCGCGCAGCCACCCGGGCGGTGCATTGGGTCGCCGTTTGTTGACGCACGTCGCAGACTTGATGCGCACCGGCGCCGCCTTGCCCGTGGTCAGCCCCGATGACGATTTTGGTCGTCTGATGCAAGAAATGAGTGCCAAGGGGCTTGGCGCTGCAGCCATCGTTGATGCGTCCAACCAGGTGTTGGGCATCTTCACCGACGGGGACTTGCGCCGGGCTATCGAGCGTGGTGTCGATCTGCGCCAAGTGCGCGCCCGCGACGTGATGCATGCCAACCCACGCACGATCAGCGCGCATGCGCTGGCTGCGCAAGCGGCTGAACTGATGGAAACCTGTGCGATCACCAGCGTCTTGGTGGTGGATGACCAGGGCCGTTTGGTGGGTGCGCTGAACACCAATGATCTGATGAGAGCGAAGGTGATTTGATGCCGGGCGAGCTGCAACCCCAATTGAAATTTCCCCCCGAGCTATTGCTCCTCGCGCAGCCCATCAAGGTCGTGTTTTTCGATGTTGATGGCGTCTTGACCGATGGTGGGCTGTTGTTTGGCGAACAGGGTGAAACACTGAAACGATTCAATACGCTGGATGGGCATGGCATCAAATTGCTGCAAGCCGCGGGCATCACACCCGCAGTCGTGACCGGACGAGACAGCGCCGCCTTGCGCGCGAGACTCAAAGGTTTGGGGGTGACCCACGCCGTCTTTGGGACGGAGGACAAGTTGCCCGCCGCTGAACACATCTTGAAGACACTCGGGCTTGATTGGAGCGCTGCGGCAGCCATGGGTGATGACTGGCCAGACTTGCCTATGCTGACGCGAGCCGCATTGGCGTGTGTGCCCAAAACGGGGCACGCAGAATGTTTGGCGGTGTCCGATTGGACGCCTGAGGCCTTGCCGGGACATGGCGCGGTGAGAGCCTTGTGTGATGTGTTGGTGATGGCCAGCGGCCATTACAGGCGCCTGTTGCAAGAGGCCGCTCGCTGATGTCCTCTCGCTCAGCCAAGCTATTGCGCACGGAGTGGCTCTGGACCTCATTGCCCATTGCGATCATGGTCGTGTTGGCGGCTTGGTCGTTTTGGTTGGTGAGGACTTCAGAGGTGAATCAACCCAAAAACGCCCCTGTCGCCTTGTCCGCCGAGCCCGACATGGTGATCGAGCGCTTTGTGGCGCGCACCTATGACGCGGCAGGTGAGTTGAGCTCATGGATCAAAGGGGCGCAAGCATGGCACCATCCATTGGACGATTCCTTGGTTGTGGCTCAAGCTGATATGACCTCGTTTCGTGGCGACGAGGCGCGACCGGTCACTGTGACAGCACAGTCCAAAGAAATGCGGGTCAACGGTGCTCAAACGGTATTCAAGTTGATCGGCAACGCGCGTGTGCAAAAGGTTGTGAGCCCGCGGGGTGGGCCTGTGTCGACCATGACATTTTTGGGCGAGGAGCTGTTGGTCGATGAAGACCGCTCCGTGGTTATCGCAGACCAACCGGTGACCTTGCTGAAAGGCAATCAGCGCCTTGAGGGGAATCGCATGCGTTACGACGAGGACAAAGGCGTTTTGCAACTCAACGGACGGGTGCGTTGGCAACAAGCGGGCCGCTCCGCCAAGGCATCATGAGTCCTTTGGTGCTGATCACGGGGGCCGCTAGCGGCATCGGTTGGGCGTTGGCAGAGGCCTATGCGGCACGGGGTTACCGGCTCGCCCTGGTGGTTCGAGACCGAGCCAAGCTCCTGCAGGTTCTTGCTCATGCCCGCTTGCCCGAGGATCAGTTCCATATCTATGAAGCCGATGTGGCCGACGGCGAGGCCATGCAACGCGTTGCAGATGCATGTGTGAGCCAGCAGGGTTTGCCAGACGTGGTGATCGCCAATGCGGGCATCAGTCGTGGCGTCATGATCGAGCGCCCGGAAGACTGGCGCGTGATCGAGCAGACTTGGCGCACCAACGTTCTGGGTGTCGCGCATACGCTAGGCCCCTTTGTGGCTGAGATGCGCAAGCGTGGCACAGGGCGACTGGTCGGCATGTCCAGTGTGGCCGGCGTGCGGGGTTTGCCGGGCCATGCTGCCTACAGTTCGAGCAAGGCCGCTTGCACGGCATTGTGTGAAAGTTTGCGCGCAGACTTGCGTGGCAGTGATGTGCGCGTGACCGTGATCATGCCCGGCTATATCGACACGCCGCTCACGCGAGGCAATCCGTTTCCGATGCCCTTTTTGATGCAGGCCGACGACTTCGCGCGGCGGGCCATTCGGGCCATCGATCGGGGTCAAGCATTTGCAGTGATCCCCTGGCAGATGGCAATAGCGGCTTGGTTATTGAAATGGATCCCCGCCGCTTGGTTGGATCGCGCTTTGGCGACGCAACCCCGCAAGCCCCGTGGCGATTGAGTTGTTGCCACAAAAAAACCCGGCAGATGCTGCCGGGTTCTTGTGCAGGGTGGGCTGCAATCGATCAGTAGCCGTTGCCACCGCCGCGGCGATTGCCACCACCGCCGTAGGGACTGCGGAAACCACCGTCGCCACGATCACCGCCGCCGAAGCCGCCACGGTCACCGCGATCGCCACCAAAACCGCCGCGGTCACCACCACGGGGGCCGCCGAAGCCGCCTGTGCGGGGAGGACGGGGGGTCATGGGACGGGCTTCGTTCACAACGAGAGCGCGACCGCCCATGTCGTGGCCGTTCATGCCTTCGATGGCGGATTGGGCTTCAGCGTCGCTGCCCATCTCCACAAAGCCGAAGCCTTTGGAGCGGCCAGTGTCACGTTCCATCATGACTTTGGCGCTGGTCACTTGACCGAATTCAGAAAAAGCTTGGTTCAGATCGTCGTCGCGCACTGAGTAAGGCAGGTTGCCGACATACAGTTTGTTGCCCATGAAGGGACTCCTCGAAAAAAATACATCACTTCAGCGAAGGGAGTCCAGCCTCGAAATCCATTGGGCCCGCGCAAAAATCCAATCACCGCCCGTGCAAGCATGGCGTGCCATACGTCACACGTTTTCGGATTATGGAGGATTGGGTGAAAAAAGGGGTGGTGCGCCCATTTCGGCGGTAAAAAAAGCCTGCCACCGAAGCGAACAGGCTTGTTTTGTTGTGTTTTGCAGACGCAGGCTGGATGTTAAGCCCTTTTGTCTGCATTCACGCGCGCCACGTCACCAGCTGGTTTCGTTCTCAGGTGACGCTGAGATTTGGTGAATGGTCAGGTCTGCGCCCCGGAATTCCTCTTCTGGGTCGAGACGCAGGCCAATTGATTTCTTGATCAACCCGTAGACCACCCAGCCGCCCAGCAAGGCCCAGCCCACGCCCATCAGCGTCCCGACGACTTGGGCGCCGAAGGACACCCCGCCAAGACCACCCAAGGCTTGCTGGCCAAAGATGCCCGCTGCGATACCGCCCCAAGTGCCGCACAAACCGTGCAGAGGCCACACACCCAAAACATCGTCGATGCGCCAGCGGTTTTGCACCAATGTGAACAGCCAGACGAACAAGAGCCCGGCGATGGCGCCGGTGACCAAGGCGCCGAAGGGGTGCATGATGTCCGAGCCCGCACACACGGCCACCAAGCCTGCCAATGGGCCGTTGTGCACGAAGCCAGGGTCATTGCGCCCAGCGACCAGCGCTGCAATCGTGCCACCGACCATCGCCAACAGGGAGTTGACCGCGACCAGGCCAGAAATCTTGTCGACTGTTTGCGCACTCATCACGTTGAAGCCGAACCAACCCACGCACAAGACCCACGCGCCAAGCGCCAGGAATGGGATGCTTGAGGGAGGGTGCGCAGACAACGAGCCGTCTTTGCGATAGCGGTTGTAACGCGCGCCCAAGAGAACCACGGCTGGCAGCGCGATCCACCCACCCACTGCGTGGACGACGACTGAGCCCGCGAAGTCATGGAAGGCGGCCCCAAATGCCTGCTCGATCCAGCCCTGGATACCCAAGTTGCCGTTCCAGATCACGCCTTCGAAAAATGGATAAATGAAGCCAACGATCACGGCCGTTGCAATGAGCTGGGGCCAAAAACGGGCCCGTTCAGCAATACCGCCAGAGATGATGGCGGGGATGGCTGCAGCGAACGTCAGCAAAAAGAAGAACTTCACCAAATCGTAGCCGTTGGACTGAGCCAACACCTCGGCATTCACGAAAAAGTGGGTGCCGTAGGCCACGGCATAGCCGATGGAGAAGTACACCAGTGTGGAAACCGAGAAATCAACCAGAATTTTGACCAAGGCGTTGACTTGGTTTTTGCGCCTCACGGTGCCCAGCTCGAGGAACGCAAATCCGGCGTGCATGGCCAAGACCATGATGCCGCCCATCAAAATAAAAAAGGCGTCTACGCCCTGTTTTAGTGCATCCATTGAATTTATGCCGTCAAATGTTCAAAAATGGTGCAAACAAGACCGTGCATTCACTTTCGCGGTGCTTGCTTGCGGGGAGTGCACCGATACAAGCAAACATCGCGCCCAATTGGTGCTCAAGGGACTGAATACCTCGCTTGATATACTGGCTCGCCCCGTGAACGGTGGGAAGGCTGGCGGCCAGCAGCTGCCCAATCTCGCCGACTTGATCCGACCACTGAACCCAAGCCCATGATGATTGCGAAGCCCCAGTCGATGGATTTCGAGCAGCCGCTTGGGTTGGCCTGTGGCCGCACGTTGTCGCGCTTCAGTTTGGCCTTTGAAACCTATGGTGAACTCAATGCCGAGCGCAGCAATGCGGTGTTGATTTGCCACGCGTTGAACGCTTCCCACCATGTGGCGGGCGTGTATGCAGATGGTGATGGCCAGGTGATACCCAAAAGCGAAGGCTGGTGGGACAGCATGGTGGGGCCTGGCAAGGCCGTCGACACCAACCGCTGGTTCGTGATAGGCGTCAACAACCTCGGCTCTTGTTTTGGGTCCAGTGGGCCAACCACAGTCAACCCAGACACCGGCGACATTTGGGGCGCAGA
>JALQVJ010000277.1 GCA_023260355.1 Burkholderiaceae bacterium
CGGCCGGGCAGTGGGCGAAACTTTTCAGGAATCGAGTCCCACGTTTTTCGCCCCATGATCACGGGCGCGTTCATGGTTTGTCGCTTGAAATGTGCCAAATCCTCGGGCAAGTGCCAAGGCATCGTGCCTTGGTGGCCGATCACTCGCCCTTTGGCTTGGGCATAAATCAGGTTCAATCGCATGCTCAGAGTGTAATCACGGGATGGCAACACGCGGCGATCAAACGTCTCGCCGCCGGGGTTGGATCAGCACGGCCGCGATCGCCACCACGATAAAGACCACAGCGACCCAGTCCTGCCAATGCGGCCACTCGCCGACGATGAATGGTGCGCTCAAAATGCCCACCATCGGAATCGCCATGATGCTCATGGCACTCATCGCAGGTGGCAAACTCGATGCCATCCCGAACCAAATCAATTGCGCTAATCCGTAGTTGATGAACGCGCCGTATCCCAAACTGGCCCACATGACGCCAGAGAAGGTGCCCCAGGGAATCGGGTCCTCCAGGGCAAATGCCGCCGCCCACAATGCCAGGCTCCCGGCCAGCAACATCCACACTGTCAGCACTTGGGCATCCATCTGAAGTTTGCGGCGCTTCATCAAGACTGTTCCCAGGGCCCAAGAGGCGGCAGCGATCTCCATCCAAAGCACCCCCAGCGGGCGCCCAGTTAAACGGCTGAATTCATGCCAGAGCAATAGCACGATAGCTGCAGCGGCAGCGGCGCATGCAAGCGCGACGCGCCGCGTCAATCGCTCACCAAAAAACACAATCCCAATCAGCACCGTGTAAATGGGCATGGTGAAGCCCAGGATGGCGGCCCGGCCCGATGCAAGTTCATTGACGCCGTAAATCGACATCATGTGCCAGCCCAGCACGTTGGGGACTGCCAGACCCAGAATCGCAGGCCATTGGTCACGCCCAGGCCACATGCGATGGCCGTGTGACTTCACCCAAATGAACAGAAAAATGGCCCCCGCCGACATCGTCAATGCCCTGAAGTTCAGCGGCGTGAGTTGCTGCAGCGACAGCTTCATCATGGGCCAATTCATACCCCACATGAGGGTAAGGGCCACAATCGCCCAGAGCTGGCGGGCGCTCAGACTTTGCATGCTGACCCTTTGGATTAGACCGCCACAGGTGCTTTGATCGCCGGATGGTGTTGGTAGTCAACCACTTCGAAGTCATCGAAGGTGTAGTCGAAGATTGAGTCCGGTTTGCGCTTGATCACCAGGGATGGGTAGGGCAGGGGATCGCGCGCGAGTTGGGTGGTGACTTGCTCCACATGGTTGTCATAGATGTGGCAGTCTCCACCCGTCCAGATGAAGTCACCCACGTCCAGATCGCATTGTTGAGCCAACATGTGCGTGAGCAGCGCGTAGCTTGCGATGTTGAACGGCACACCCAAAAAGATGTCCGCGCTGCGCTGATAAAGCTGACAGCTCAGACGCCCTTTGCCGCCGGCCTCTTGCGGCGGGGCAACATAAAACTGAAAAAAGGCGTGACACGGCATGAGCGCCATCTTCGACAGTTCACTGACGTTCCATGCCGAGACAATGATGCGCCGCGAGTCTGGGTTGGTTTTGAGTTGGTCGACGACTTGCTGGATTTGATCGATGTGACCGCCGTCTGGCGTCGGCCAAGAGCGCCACTGCACCCCATAGACGGGCCCGAGATCACCGGTCTGGGGATCCGCCCACTCGTCCCAAATGCTGACACCGCGCTCTTGAAGCCATGTTGCATTTGCATCGCCGCGAAGGAACCAAAGCAGTTCATAGATGATGCTTTTCAGGTGCACCTTTTTGGTGGTGACTAGCGGAAATCCCTCATTGAGGTCGAACCGCATCTGATGCCCAAAGACGCTGCGCGTGCCGGTGCCGGTGCGGTCTCCTTTGGCCACGCCGTGCTCAAAGACATGGCGCATGAAGTCTTCGTATTGGCTGCGAATGGGGCGATTCAAGGTCGTCATTGGTGTGAGTCGATTGGGTTTTGGGGTTCGCCAAGCACGCGCCCCGGATTGAATAGATTATCGGGGTCCAGCGCCTGTTTGATCTGTCGCATCATCTGCAAGGCGACCGCCGATTTGTAATGCGGAAGCTTGCCAGCCTTGAGCGAACCGACCCCGTGTTCTGCCGAAATCGATCCATCAAACGCCAGCACGGCATCAAACACCAGGGTGTTGATGGTCTCTTCGAAGTCGGCCAAAAACGCCCGCCCGTCAGCACCCTCTGGACATTGGACGTTGTAGTGCAAGTTGCCATCCCCCAGATGGCCAAAGTTCACCAGCCTCACACCGGGGACTGCGGCTTGCAGTGTGGCGTCGGTTTGTTCAACGAATGCGGCCATTTTGGACACTGGAATCGAAATATCGTGCTTGATATTCAGGCCTTCTTGCGCCTGTGCAAGCGGGATGCTCTCGCGCACGTGCCAAAGTCCTTTGGCCTGCGCCATGCTCTCGGCCACGACAGCGTCGGTGATGCATCCCGCCTCGAGGGCTTGCTCGAGCAGTTGATCAAACAATGCGCGTGCATGGGCCTCGGATTCAAAGTCACTGGACTCCAACAACACACCGTACGCTGCATCAGGGAAAGGAACGCGCAAATCCGGGAAGTGCTTCGTGACGAGGCTGAGTGCAAACCGCCCCATCATCTCAAAGCCCGTCAAAGTGGGCCCGAGGCGTTGCTGCGCAATGCCCAGCAATTGGACGGCAGCCTCCACATTGGGCACGCAGGCCCAGGCCGTCCAATGCGCCACAGGCTGAGGATAGACCTTCAGGGTGGCCGCCGTGATGATGCCCAAGGTGCCCTCGCTGCCGATCATGAGGTGCCGCAAGTCATAGCCCGTGTTGTCCTTGCGAAGACCGCTCAGGCCCGACCAGATTTCTCCTTGGGGGGTCACAATTTCCAGGCCAAGGCAGAGGTCTCTGGCATTCCCAAAGCGCAGCACTTGGGTGCCGCCCGCGTTGGTGGCCAAGTTGCCGCCGATGGTGCAACTGCCCTCAGCGGCCAGGCTCAGCGGAAGCCAATACCCCGCACGCTGGGCTGCCTCTTGCGCGTGTTGCAACACGCACCCAGCGTCGAGAGTCATGGTGAGATTGGCGCCATCGACTTGACGCACAGATTGCATGCGCTTGAGACTCAGCACGATTTGTTGGCCCGAGGTATCCGGCACACCGCCCACGACGAGTCCCGTGTTGCCACCTTGTGGGACCAATGGCACCTTGGCGCCCGCGCAAACCTTGACGACTGCAGCGACTTCTTCGGTTGAGCCAGGCAGGACCACCGCCAACGCTTTGCCTTGGTGGCGTTTGCGCCAGTCATGGGTGTAGGCGCTCAAGTCCCCGCTTTGAAGCACGTGAGACGCGCCAACGATGGCGCTCAATGAAGCAATCAGATCTTGACTCAGGGTGCTGCTGCGTCCGACTCATTTGGGGGTGCATGTCGCAGGCGCGTGCGAATGTGCACAGTGACTGACACAAACAGGGCGACGCAAAGCAAGCTGGATATCGCGGCCAACACGGCGCCTAGCCCGCCCTCGGAGGTGGCCCGCACCGTCCCCTCGATGAAATACAACCAAATCAGCAACGCCAGCCAACGGTAGGTGTACATCCGGTTTTTCAATAGCCCAGCCAAAGGGATACACAGGGGCAACACTTTGAGCGCCCACCATGACCCGCCGGGCCTCAACGGCGCCCACCACATTTCCCAGCCGATGTTGAGGGCAATGAGGGCAATGAGCAGCAAAACAGAGGCCGTTCTCGACAAAGAAACCAAGGGGTGGGGGGTGAAATCTTTCATGGAAGTGGCATGATAAACGGATGGGCATGCCATCGAAATTTATTCAACAAACCAGCGAACTTTGGCAGGAGTTGCGCGCCAATTTCCGGCGATTCCCCTGGCGCAATACGGCGCTGACCCTGCGCGAGCGTTTGCGCGAAGATCGCTTGGCGCAGACCGCCAGCAGTTTGACGTTTTCGACGGTGATTGCGTTGGTGCCCCTGTTCACAGTGGGATTGGCGATTTTTTCAGCATTGCCAGTGTTCACGAAGCTAGAAGGCTCGCTGCAGCAGTGGTTGGTCAACAGCTTGGTGCCAGACCACATTGCGCGCACGGTGCTCAAATACTTGCAGCTGTTCTCCACCAAAGCCTCTCGTCTGGGCTGGGGCGGTGGTGTGGTGCTGCTGCTATCGGCGTTGACCGTGGTGTTGACCGTTGACCGAGCGTTGAACGCGATTTGGCGGGTGCGTCGCAAGCGCTCGCTGATCCAACGTGTGCTGATGTACTGGACTGCGTTGACCCTTGGACCATTGATCTTGGGTCTGAGCGTCACCGCGACGACCTACTTGGTGTCCAGCAGCAAAGGGCTGGTGACGTATGTGCCCACCTTTGTGAGTTGGCTCTGGAACTTTGTCGAGTTCGGCATCATGGCAACCGTCTTGGCGACGCTTTATCGCGTGGTGCCCTACACCCCAGTGCGGCTTGCACATGCCCTGACGGGCGGCTTGTTGGCGGCCTTGACTCTGGAGTTGGTCAAGCGGTTGTTGGCATGGTATTTGGCTGCGGTGCCGTCCTATTCGCTGATTTACGGCGCCTTTGCAACCGTGCCAATTTTGTTGATCTGGATTTACTTGGTCTGGTTGGTTGTGCTGCTTGGCGCGGTCATCACAGCGTATTTGCCGTCGCTTTTGGCTGGCGTCGCGCGCCGCGGTGGCCACGACGGTTGGGACTTTCAGTTGACGCTTGAAATCCTCAGTGCCTTGAATGCGCAACACAGACTGCTGCATGGACGCGGCTTATCCTCGGAGCATTTGGCGCATCAACTGGGGGTGACGGAGTTGCAGCTGGAGCGACCGCTGGATGTCCTCGTCGAGCTGGGTTGGATCGGCCGCTTGGATGAGGAGCAGGCGCGCTGGGTCTTGACCACAGACCTCTCACTTGCGCCCGCTGGCCCCCTGGTCGAGCAGCTGCTCATGCCCCGCAACGCACAGAGCCAGGCCGTTTGGCAACACGCTCAGTGGGCGTCCGCGTCGCTTACTCAGCTGCTGCCACCACCGCCTGCGCCGCGCTAGGGTGCCGCTGTAAAAAACCAAACAGCGCTCGCAGCGTGCCGTCCGGTGCCTCGCTCATTTGGTGATGTCCCACGTCAAGGTGCACAACTTCGACGGGCTGGCCTGTGGCCTTGGCCAGCTTGACGAGCGACTGCGCGGCTTTGGCTGGGGTCATTTGATCGGCGTCGCCCAACACGAAAAGTGCGGGGCACGACAGTTTTTGCGCCGCTTCTTCGCCGTGCTCATAGCTGTCACAAGCGACAAATCCTCTGTGAAAGAGGTTGACGTCCGGGTTGCTCGCCAACACGCGTTTGCCCAGTGCCATGCCCGCACCAAACACCCAAGTGCCTGGCCCCATGACTGAGGGCGGCGCGCACAACGTGGCGCGCGAAAACACATTGATCATCCGCAGCGCTTGCATGGGATTGTTCAGGGAGTTTTCAATCAGGGCGGGCGACACCTTCATTGGAAATGCCGTGCCCACGAGTACCACGTGGTTCACGCGCTCAGGCGCCTGACGCGAAATCTCGAGCGTGATCAGTGAGCCCCAGCTGTGTCCGACGATGCTTGCCCTGTCAATCTGCAGGGCATCCAACATGGCGATCACCGCCTGGGCCGCGGCTTCCACGGTGGCGGGAGGCTCACCCGTGCTCTTGCAATGCCCTGGCAAGTCGATGGCCAATACGTTGTAGCCGTGATGGGCAAGATACCGGCTTTGCAATATCCAGACGCTGTGGTCATTCAGAACGCCGTGGATGAACACCACCGTAGGGCGCGTGGGGTCAAACGCCTTGCCTCCGGTGTAGGCGTAAATGGTGGCTTGGGGGGTTGTGATCAACATGGTGGTCAGGCTCCTGCTTTTTCAGCGGCGCGCAAGGCGCGCTTGAGGTCGTCGATCAGGTCATCGGCGTCTTCTAGGCCAATGGATAGGCGAATCGTGCCTGGTCCAATGCCGGCCCGCTTCAGATCGTCGTCACTCATCCTGAAGTGCGTGGTCGAGGCAGGATGAATCACCAAACTCTTGGCGTCGCCGACATTGGCGAGATGGCTGAAGATCTTCAGTGCCTCGATGAACGCTTGCCCCTGCGCTCGGCTTCCTTTGATGTCAAAGCCCATGATGGAGCCTGCACCTTTGGGCAACAGCTTTTGCGCCAATGCGTGGCTGGCATGCCCCTCAACAGACGGATGAGAAACTTTCGCGACCATCGGGTGTGCACTCAAAAACTCGATCACTTTCTCAGCGTTGCGAACGTGTTGGGCCATGCGCAGCGATAGCGTCTCGATGCCCTGCAATATCAACCACGCCGAGTGCGGACTCAGGCATGCGCCAAAGTCCCGCAAGCCCTCACGGCGCGCCCGCAGCAAAAACGCACCGATGGTGGATTCTTGGCTAAACACCATGTCGTGGAAGCCTTCATAGGCTTGGCTCAGCTCCGGGAACTTGCCACTGGCATCCCAATCAAAGCTTCCGCCATCGGTGATGATGCCGCCGATGACGGTCCCATGGCCACTGAGGAATTTGGTGGCGCTGTGCATGACCAAATCAGCCCCATGATCCAGGGGTTTGAGCAAACAGGGCGGCGTGAATGTTGCGTCGACCAAAAGCGGCACCTTGGCTGCATGGGCGATTTCAGCGACGGCTGGGATATCCAGCACATCCATGCCCGGGTTGCCCACCGTTTCGCCGAAAAACAACTTGGTATTGGGACGCACTGCGGCGCGCCAAGCGTCGAGGTCGTTGGGTGAGACAAAGGTGGTTTCAATCCCAAACCGAGATAGGGTGTAGTGCAGCAGATTGTGTGAGCCGCCGTAGAGTGCGCTGCTCGCCACGATGTGCGAGCCTGCGCCCATCAAAGTGGCCACAGCCAAATGCAAGGCCGCTTGACCGCTGGCGGTGGCGATCGAGCCGATGCCGCCCTCGAGCGCCGCCATGCGCTGCTCCAGTACGGCGGTCGTGGGGTTAGAGAGGCGACTGTAGACGTGGCCGCTTCGCTCAAGGTTGAATAGCGCTGCCGCGTGGTCGCTGGACTCGAAGACGAACGATGTGGTCAGGTGGATCGGCACCGCGCGGGCGCCAGTGGCGGGGTCGGGCACCGCACCTGCGTGCAAGCTGAGCGTATCGAATCCGGGGTCTGAATAGCCAGGCATTAGCGGAGTTCTCCTGTCGTCTTTGGGCTTGTTGACTCAAATCATTGTGAGCTATATTCAAACACAACCAATGGCACCAGCATCGCGAAAGGGACAGCAATGAAAGTCAGCGACATCCTTCGGGTCAAGGGCGGCACGCTCTTCACGGTCTCATCGGATCAGCCCCTGATGAGCGCTGCACAAACCATGAGCGAGCACGATATCGGCTCCTTGGTTGTGATGGATCATGGGGACTTGGTGGGGATGCTGACATTCCGCGAGGTGATCCAGCAAATCGTGAAAAACGGGGGCCAGCTGGGCCAGTCCACCGTACGGGCGGCGATGGATGATCACCCACTGACGTGCACCTTGAGTACAGATTTGGACGAAGTGCGTCGCATGATGTTGGAGCGCCATGCGCGTTACATGCCTGTGATGGATCAGCGGGTTTTGCAGGGCGTGATCAGTTTTTACGACGTTGCCAAGACCGTTGTCGACAGCCAAAACTTTGAGAACAAAATGCTCAAGGCCTACATCCGCGACTGGCCAGAGGGCGAATCGCCAGAGCAAGCGCCCAAGCTCTAAGCCGGATGTGCGCCCGTCGCCCCCAGCCGCTGCGATCTCGGCAGAAGTCAGAGATAATCGAGGGCTATGAGCGGCAACACCTTCGGACATCTTTTTGCAGTCACCAATTTCGGTGAATCCCATGGACCGGCCATTGGCTGTGTGATCGACGGCTGCCCACCGGGCCTGCCCTTGCGTGCAGAAGATATTCAGCCCGATTTGGATCGGCGTCGACCCGGCACGTCTGCGTTTGTGACGCAGCGCCAAGAAGCAGACCAAGTTGAAATTTTGTCTGGCGTGTACGAAGGTGTGACGACGGGTACGCCGATCGCCTTGTTGATCCGCAACACCGATCCGCGCAGCAAGGACTACGGCGATATTTTGAAAACCTTTCGGCCGGGACACGCAGATTACGCGTATTGGCACAAATACGGGATCCGAGACCCGCGCGGTGGCGGGCGCTCGTCAGCGCGACTCACGGCGCCCATGGTGGCCGCTGGCGCCGTGGCAAAAAAGTGGCTCGCGCAGCACCACGCCATGTCGTTCAAAGCCTGCATGACGCAGTTGGGCGACATGGAGATTCCCTTTGAAAGCTGGGACTACGTTGCCAGAAACCCGCTGAATGCCCCAGTCGCAGACACCCAGGCCTTGGAGGACTACCTCGCCAGCTTGCGCAAGTCCGGAGATTCATGCGGCGCCAAGTTGCGTGTTGTGGCCTCCAACGTGCCAGTGGGTTTGGGTCAGCCCCTGTTTGACAAGCTCGACGCAGACATTGCTTACGCCATGATGGGCGTCAATGCGGTCAAAGGCGTGGAGATCGGCGCGGGGTTTGCCAGTGCCGCCCAAAAAGGCAGTGAGCATGGCGACGCGCTGCGGCCAGATGGTTTTGGGTCCAACAACGCTGGCGGCGTGCTGGGTGGTATCAGCACTGGGCAAGACTTGGACGTGTCCATCGCGATCAAGCCCACGAGTTCTATTTTGGTGCCACGCCCATCGATTGATATCGAGGGGCAGGCCACAGAGCTCATCACCAAGGGGCGCCATGATCCCTGTGTTGGGATTCGCGCCGTCCCCATCATTGAGGCGATGCTGGCGCTCGTGGTCATGGAGCATGTCTTGGCACACCGTGCGCAATGCGCAGATGTGCGTGTCAGCACGCCATCGATCGCTATGCGCTGATGTGGGCACCCTTATCCCAAGGCTTGGCCTGGGTGAGGGCCTCTGCAGTGCCGTATGCCGCGCTGAGCGGCACTTACTTTGCCCACATCGGGTTCTTTAACCCGTTCCTCCCACTCTGGCTTGACCACCTTGGTTACGGTGTGGCCATGGTCAGCTTGATGGTGAGCCTGCCTTCTGCCACCCGGTTGTACGCGCCCTATCTCTGGGGCTGGTTGAGCGACCGCACCGGACGTCCCGAGGTGTTGATGCGCATTGCCGCGGTTGGTGCGGCGTTGGTGTCCTTGTTGTTGTGGGGCAGTTGGCCCGCTTGGGGCATGTTGGCAGTCTTGATCCTTTTGTTCTCGATGACAGGCGCGATGATGCCTTTGAGCGAGGGGCTCTTGGTCAAGCGCATGAGCGCTGGTGGGCATTTCGACGCCCGAGGCTATGGTCGGGTCAGGCTATGGGGCAGCATGGGTTTCTTGGCGACGGTGCTGGCGGCAGGCGTGGCTTTTGAAAGCCACGGTTTGGACGCGTTCGTGCTCTGGTCAACCACTTTGCTGAGTGTGGTCGTGCTCAGCACATGGCTGTTGCCCAGCAGCATCAAGTCGGCGGCGACCACGCGGAACAAGTCCGTGCGTTTTGTGATGACCTCGCGATTGCGTTGGATGTACGGGCAGTTGTTCTTTCACGTGCTCGCGCATGCCGTCATGTATATCTTCTATTCGCTGTACCTGGACCAACTGGGCTACAGCAAGTCGACCATTGGTGCGCTGTGGGCTATCAGTGTGGTTGCGGAAATTGTTTGGTTTTATACCCAGTCGTATTGGATGAAAGAGGCGCATGTGGGGCGCTGGTTGGTGGCTGTTTCCGTAGCGGCGGTGGTTCGTTTTGGCGCGTTGACGATCTGGGCTGATTGGCCTGCAGTGGTCTGGACAACACAAATTTTGCATGCCTTGACATTCGCTGCGCACCATACCTTGTGCATGGCCCTGATCACTCGCGAATGCGCGCCCGAGACGCGTGGTCGCGCCCAAGCGATGTACACCACAATCGGGTACGGCCTGGCCGCTGTGGTGGCTGGGTTGTGTGGTGGCGCCGTGGTCGAGTGGATCGGACTCCAGTGGGTCTTTGCACTCGCGGCAGCATCCGCGAGCATGGCGGTTTGGATGGCTTGGAAGCTGTCCCAAACCCCAGCTTCGCAAGCCAATGAGCCCACGCCGATTTGAATTGGCGCTCCCGCACTGGCGCTATGATGTGACCCATTGAGATTGGACGAGGAAACTCCATGGCAACTGTCTACGTATTCAATGGCCCAAACCTGAATTTGTTGGGCTTGCGCGAGCCACAGGTTTACGGCAGCGACACGTTGGCTGACGTTGAGCAAATGTGTGCTCGCCGCTGTGAGGCACTGGGGCTTCAGCTTGATTTTCGACAGACCAATCACGAGGGGGAGTTGGTCACATGGCTGCACGAAGCGGGTCGCGCGCAGAGCCAAGGCCAAGCCATTGGCACAGTGCTGAACGCAGGGGCTTACACCCACACCAGCGTCGCGCTGCACGATGCGATCAAAGGCGCCAGCGTCACATTGATCGAATTGCACATCAGCAACGTACACGCACGAGAGGCGTTTCGACACCACTCATACATCTCGCCTGCGGCCAAGGCAGTCATGGCTGGCTTTGGGGTTGCAGGCTATGCCCTGGCGATTCAAGGGCTGCATGACTTGAGCGCTCACTGACGGCGACATGATTTCGTTCTCCTTCGCCTACGACGTCAAAGAGGATCGCATTGCGCTTCGCTTGAACGGGGCTACTGAATTGGTTTGGTTCACGCGCAGGTTGGTGGTGTTTTTGTTGACACAGGCCGCCAGTCGCTTTGCAGAGTCTGCCACTTCAGGTATGGATGGCTGGGTGACGCCAAAGCCACCAGTCGAACTGGAGCATGAACTGGCCGTGACCGAGCCAGATCAAGGACAAGTTGGCTCACCTGTGCAGATCGCGAAAGGCCAGTTTGACGCGGAAGACCGGGCGCAAGCGGTGCTGTGTGAGCGCATCACGCTCACCAGCCACGCGGAAGGCGTGCGGCTCGTGTTGGTCACGGGTGCAGATCAGCGCACAGTGAATCTCTCGCGTGCCGGTTTCCATCGATTTTTGCGGGCCCTTTTATTGGTGGCCAACCGAGTCGCATGGGGCTTGCCCGAGGTGCCAGGCTGGTTGAGCAAAAATTATCTGCCCGGCCCTATTCAAGGGATGGTCGATGACGCGCTGCACTCGATTGAGCATCCCGGCGTTGACCCCACGGCCTCTGACCAAGAGGATGCCCCACCCGATGATGCGCGCCGGCAACCTCCTGAAGACGGCACGCCACCGGCTGCCTGACACGGCTGACCTCATGGGTTACCAAGTCGCATTTGCGATTGGCCATCGAGGTCTTTGAACACTGCCAATGCGTCCCACATGACTCGCCAGCCTGTTGCCTTTGTCTCCCATGGCTCACCGATGTGGGCCATTGCACCCGGATGCACTGCACCGTTGCTGCGGCAATGGGCGGTGTCTCAGGTCAAGCCACGGGCGATTTTGGTCGTCTCCCCGCACTGGATGACGCGGGGCGGGGTTGCTGTGATGGCGACCCCCAACCCAGACACCTGGCACGATTTCGGTGGGTTCCCTGAACCGCTTTATCAATTGCAATACCCCGCTGCGGGTGCGCCCGCGTGCGCGCAGCGCGCACTGGCGTTGATTCAGGAGTGGGCCCAAATGCTCGGATGGGCTGCGCAGCTGGACCCGGGTCGGCCGCTAGACCATGGCGCGTGGGTTCCGTTGCGCTATATGTACCCCGACGCGGAGGTGCCTGTCTTCCAAGTGTCTTTGCCTGCGGATGCATCGCCTGCGGACTTGATGGAGTTAGGGCGCTGTCTCAGACCCTTGCGCGATGAAGGCGTGCTGATTTTGGCCACTGGCAGCATGACGCACAACCTGATTGAGCGCGATCGGCCGGGCTTTGATTTGGGTTATGTAGCGGCGTTTGCGGGCTGGGTGCGCCAAGCCATCGAATCAGGCCATGTGGACGCGATGTTGGACTGGAAGCATCGGGCGCCAGGCGCCTCTCGAGCCCACCCCAGCGATGATCATTTCGTGCCGTTGTTCATCGCCATGGGAGCGGCATGGCCTGATGAACAACCGCAATGGCTGAGCGACGAAATCCAGTTTGAGTTTCTCGCGATGGACGCCGTCGCCTGGGGCGGTCAAACCTCAGCGTAGTCAGCCAAAGGCACGCACGAACAGAACAAGTTGCGGTCACCGTAGACGTTGTCGACACGCGCCACCGGAGACCAATACTTGCCTTGGCGCAGGCGATCCACGGGGTAAGCCGCCTGCTCTCGTGTGTAGCCGTGATCCCATGCAGTGGCGCTGGTGTGCGCGGCGGTGTGAGGTGCGTGCTTCAAAGGGTTGTCCTCGCGTGTCCACTCACCGCTCTCGACGCGCGCAATCTCAGCGCGGATCGACAACATGGCTTCGATGAAGCGTTCAATTTCCTCGAGATCCTCGCTCTCTGTAGGCTCCACCATCAGTGTGTTGGCCACAGGGAAGGACAGCGTGGGCGCATGGAAGCCATAGTCAATCAACCGTTTGGCGACGTCCTCAGCCATCACGCCGGCGGTGTCTTTCAACCCCCGCAAATCCAAAATGCACTCGTGCGCCACGCGCCCCGTCTGGCTTGCGTACAGGGTGGGGTAGGCAGCACGCAGCCGGTGGCTGATGTAGTTGGCCGATAGGATGGCGACCTCGGTGGCCTGTTTCAGGCCAGCGGCGCCCATCATGCGGCAATACATCCAACTGATTGGCAATACCGCAGCATTGCCCAGCTCTGCGGCGCTGACCGGGCCAACACCCTTGCCAGGCAGGAAGGGGGCGAGGTCTTCGACCACGCACACTGGGCCAACACCCGGTCCGCCACCGCCGTGTGGAATACAAAAGGTTTTGTGCAAGTTCAGGTGCGACACATCGCCACCAAATGCACCCGGCGCCGCCAAACCCACAAGCGCATTCATGTTGGCGCCATCCACATATACGCGGCCCCCATGCTGGTGCACCAATGCACACAGGTCGGACACACTGGTTTCAAACACCCCATGGGTCGACGGGTAGGTGATCATGATGGCCGCGAGTGTGTCGGTGTGCTGTTCACACTTGGCTTTCAAATCGGCCATATCCACGTTGCCCGCGTCATCGCAAGCCACGACCACCACTTGCATCCCCACCATTTGCGCGCTGGCAGGGTTGGTGCCGTGCGCGGAGGAGGGGATCAGACAAACTTTGCGTTGGTCATCGCCTCTGGAGCGGTGGTATGCCGCGATCGCCAGCAGCCCCGCGTATTCGCCTTGTGAGCCCGCGTTGGGTTGCAAGCTGATGGCCGCATAGCCGGTTGCCTGGCACAGCCAATCGCGCAACTGCGCATCCAGCTCGGCGTAGCCCTGGCGCTGGTCCGCTGGTGCATAGGGGTGGATATGTGCGAACTCTGGCCACGTGATGGGAATCATTTCCGCGGTCGCGTTCAGTTTCATGGTGCAGCTGCCCAGAGGAATCATGCTGCGATCGAGCGCGAGGTCTTTGTCGGACAGCTTGCGCAGGTAGCGCAACATCCGTGTCTCATTCTGGTGGCTGTTGAATACCGGGTGCGCCAAAAACGTGCTGGTGCGCATTTGCGCTGGGGCAATGCGTGGCTCTGCTTGCGGCGCAATCAGCGCCATATCCGCCGTGGTGTCTCCCTTGGCGAAGACTTTCCACAGGGATTCGACGTCCTTGCGAGTTGTGGTTTCATCCAGAGAGATACTGATATCTGTGCCGCGAGACAGCCGCAAATTCATGCCTTGACTGACCGCGCGGCGCAAAAACTCTTGTGCGTCGCTTTCGCTGAAGCGGAACGTCAATGTGTCAAACGCGAAGCGGTTCAGTGCCTCAAAACCCAGTGCCTTCATACCGCGCGCCAACGCGTCGGTCAGTGTGGCGATGCGCAAGGCAATGCGGCGCAGGCCAGCAGGCCCGTGATAGACCGCGTACATGCTGGCCACCACTGCGGGCAGAACTTGGGCCGTACAAATGTTGGATGTGGCCTTTTCGCGGCGGATGTGTTGCTCACGCGTTTGCAGAGCCAAACGGTAGGCGGGTTGACCGTGGGCATCGATGCTAACGCCCACCAGGCGACCAGGCATGGAGCGCTTGTACGCGTCAACGGTGGCCATGAACGCGGCGTGCGGGCCACCATTGCCCATTGGCATGCCAAAACGCTGGGTAGAGCCAATCACGATATCTGCCCCCCACTCACCGGGGGGGGTGAGCAACGTCAGTGCGAGCAAATCAGCGCAGACAATCAATGCTGCATTGGCCGCATGGACGGTATCGGCGACGCTGCTGTGATCAGTCACATGCCCCCATGTGCCCGGGTATTGGAGCACCGCGGCGAAGTAGTCTCCCTCGCTCAAAAGTTGGGCGAACTGCGTATCGTCGAGCGCGACTTGGATGGACAGCCCCAACGGCTCTGCACGCGTGCGCATCACGGCGATCGTTTGTGGGTGGCAGTCGCCGGCGATGACAATGTTGTTGCTCTTGGACTTCACGCTGCGCTTGGCCAAAGTCATTGCTTCTGCCGCGGCCGTCGCTTCGTCCAGCATCGAGGCGTTGGCAATTGGCATCGCCGTCAAGTCCGTGATCATGGTTTGGAAGTTGATCAGGGCTTCCATGCGACCTTGCGAAATCTCTGCTTGATATGGCGTGTACGCGGTATACCAAGCGGGGTTCTCCAAGACGTTGCGCAAGATCACGCCGGGCGTGAGGGTGTCGTAATAGCCCTGTCCGATATAGCTCTTGAGCACTCGGTTTTTCTTCGCGATGCTCTGGAGCTCAGCCAACGCGTGCGCTTCGCCAACGGCAGGCGGCAAACGCATCGCGTCTTTGCGCCGAATAGAGGCCGGCACAATTTCGGACATCAGCGTGGCCATGTCAGGCACACCCAACGCCTTCAGCATGTGGGCTTGTTCAGCGGGACTGGGACCGATGTGGCGGGCGATGAATTCGTTGGCGTTTTCAAGCTCGCTCAAGGCAGGCGTGGTGTGCATGGCAGTTCGAGTTCAGAAGAAACTAAAAAATGGTGGGCCTGCCGCGAGAGCAGACCCAATGGTCGGTGTATGGGCCCAAAGGCCTTCAGGCTGCGAATTGGCCGTAAGCGGTTTCGTCCATCAAAGCGTCGACTTGCGAAGGTGCGCTCAGCTTGACTTTGAAGAACCAACCGGAATCCATCGGGTCGCTGTTGGCGAGCGAGGGGTCATCCGCAAGCGCCTGATTCACTTCAACGATTTCGCCGTCAACAGGCATGTACACATCAGCGGCGGCTTTGACGGATTCGACCACGCCAGCAACGGCCTTTTGTGCAAACGTGGCGCCCACTTCGGGCAGCTCAACAAAGACGACGTCACCCAGTGCGTCTTGTGCGTGCTGCGTGATGCCAACCACGGCGACGTCGCCTTCGATGCGCACCCACTCGTGGTCTTCGGTAAATTTGATCATGTGTAGCTCCTGAAAGTGAAAGGGTTCAGCCGCGGTAGTAGCGGTTGGGGGTGAAAGGCATGGCCACCACGGTCATGGGAATGGGCTTGCCGCGCACGATGGCATGCACTGTGGTGCCCATCACCGCATGTTCGGGGCGCACGTAGGCCATGGCAATCGGTGTATCTACGGTGGGGCCGAGCAGGCCAGAGGTCACCTCGCCGATGGGCTCGCCAGTGACCGACTGCAACTCCGTGTGTTCGCGCACGGGTACCCGCTGCTCTGCGCGCAGGCCTACTCGTTTTTTGAGCAGGGGCTGGTCGCCGTCCAATTGGCCGAGGATCAGTTCAGCGCCAGGAAACCCACCCGCGCGTTCACCGCCATTGCGGCGGACCTTTTGAATGGCCCAAGTCAGGCCAGCCTCCACCGGCGTGGTGTTGATGTCGATGTCGTTGCCATAGAGGCACAAGCCGGCCTCCAGGCGCAAAGAGTTGCGGGCGCCCAAGCCGATGGGTTTGACTTCGGGGTGCTGGAGCAGCGCCTCTGCCAACGCCGTGGCGTGCGACGCGGGCACGCTGATTTCAAAGCCATCCTCACCGGTATAGCCGCTTCGGGTCACATAGCAGGTGGTACCGACCAACTCGACAAACGCCCCGGTCATGAAAACCAAATCGGCGACCGATGGGTTCAGGCGGGAAAGGGTGTCGATCGCGCGGGGGCCCTGCAGCGCGAGCAGGGCTTGATCCGGCAGGGGCACGACTTCACATTGCTTGCCAATGCGTTGCGTGATGTAGGCGATATCTTGGTCTTTGCAAGCCCCATTGACGATCAAAAACAAGTCGTCGCCGCGGTTGACGCACATCAGGTCGTCCAAAATACCGCCCTGGTCGTTCAACAGCAACCCGTAGCGTTGCTTGTGCAGGCCGAGACCGATCACGTCGATAGGAAGCAGGGTTTCCAGGGCGTCGGCTGCATGAGGACCTCTGAGCAGCAGCTGGCCCATGTGTGACACGTCAAAGAGCCCGGCAGCCTCGCGCGTGTGCAAGTGCTCCTTCATGAGCCCGTCTGGGTATTGCACAGGCATGCGATAGCCTGCGAAAGGCACAATGCGCGCGCCCAGGCGTTCGTGCAGGTCGAACAGCGGCGTGATTTTGAGGGCGTCGTCGTACGCGTCGGTCATGGCAGGGCTCCAATGTGAAAACACGATGGTGGGGAACCCTGTTGTCCGCTTTACCTGAGAGATTCAACCCGCACGATGGTGGGTTTTGCCCCTTCGGTGGATGCCTCGTGGGGCATCTCTCTCCAACAGAATGGGTGGCTTGGCGCCACCTTGTCAGTCCTGGGTGCCTGAGCGTTCGGCCTTCGGCGGGTCGGTGACCTCTCTCCTGACAGGGAGCAAGTATAGCGGCTGAATCCCAAAAATGTCTCGGTCGTATTTCGAGATTCAGGCGCACGCACTCACAGAATCACATGCCGGCGTAGTTCGGGCCGCCGCCGCCCTCTGGGGTCACCCACACGATGTTTTGTGAAGGATCCTTGATGTCGCAGGTCTTGCAATGCACACAGTTTTGCGCGTTGATTTGCAGCCGGTGGCCTTGGCCTTGTTCCTCCACATACTCATACACGCCGGCAGGGCAAAAACGCTGTTCTGGTCCAGCAAAATTGCGCCAGTTCACGTTGACGGGGATATCCGCATCCTTGAGCGTCAGGTGTGCAGGTTGGTTTTCCTCGTGGTTGGTGTTGCTGATGAACACGCTGGAGAGGCGGTCAAACGTCAACACACCATCGGGCTTGGGGTAGTCAATTTGCGGGGCTTCGCTCGCGGGCAGCAACGTGACATGGTCAGGGCGGTCGCGGTGCAGGGTCCAGGGCGCCACCTTGATGCCGATCTTTGGCAGGAACCAGCGCTCTACGCCCGTCATTAAGGCCCCGATCATGTTGCCTTTTTTGAACCATTGTTTGAAGTTTTTGGCGGCCTGCAACTCGTCATTGAGCCAGCTGTCCTCAAAGTTTTTCACATAGCTGACCAGTTCATCGTGCGCGCGGCCCTCGGCCAGGCTCTGCGCAATACTCTCGGCGCACAGCATGCCCGTTTTGATGGCGGCGTGGCTGCCTTTGATGCGGCTTGCGTTCAGGAAGCCCGCGTCGCAACCCACCAGGGCACCGCCAGCAAAAATGAACTTGGGCAACGACAAAATGCCGCCTGCCGTGATGGCGCGCGCACCGTATCCAAGTCGCTTGCCACCCTCTAACACCGCGCGGATGCTGGGGTGTGTCTTCCAGCGTTGCATCTCTTCAAACGGCGACAACCACGGGTTTTTGTAGTCCAGCCCGACCACAAATCCCAGCGTCACCTTGTTGCCCTCGAGGTGGTACAAAAAGCCACCGCCGTAGGTGTCGTTGTTCATAGGCCAACCAGCGGTGTGCACCACACGCCCAGGCAGCGCCTTGGCAGGGTCAATTTCCCACAGCTCTTTGATGCCAATGGCGTAGCTTTGGGGGTCTTTGCCCTCATCCAAGCCGAACTTGGCGATCAGCTGCTTGCCCAAGTGGCCGCGTGAGCCTTCGGCGAACACGGTGTACTTGCCCAGCAAGGCCATGCCCAGTTGGAAGTCACCCGTCGGCTCGCCGTCTTTGCCCACACCCATGTTGCCAGTGGCCACACCTGTGACGGCCCCTTGCTCGTCGAACAGCACTTCTGCCGCTGCAAAGCCAGGGAAGATTTCCACGCCCAATGCCTCGGCCTGCTCGCCCAGCCACTTGGTCACGGCACCGAGTGAAATGACATAGCAGCCATCGTTGTGAAAGTTGTCTGGCACCAGTGCGTTGGGCGTGCGTGTGGCCCCGGTCTCGCTGAGGAACAGCACATCATCGCCAGTGACTGCTTGGTTCAGTGGCGCGCCGCGTTCTTTCCAGTCTGGGAACAACTCGCTGATCGCACGGGGGTCCATGACGGCGCCAGACAGAATGTGTGCACCCGGTTCAGAGCCTTTTTCGAGGACCACCACAGAGACCTCGGGATTCAGTTGCTTGAGCCTGATGGCTGTTGCCAAACCAGCGGGGCCAGCACCGACGATGACGACGTCGTACTCCATTGATTCGCGGGGGCCGTATTGTTCCAAGATAGCTTCTGGTGTCATGGTGGGCTCTCTCTTGCGCGGTGGACATCCACGCGCCTCGGTTTAGAAATGAATGCTTGATTTTAGTCAGGGTTGATGCGGCAAACTCTGCGCAGGTGACAAGCCGCCTTTTGGGATGCAGGCAAACTGTGGGGGTTGTGGTGTGAAACCGCTGTGATCAAAGAGGAAATGACGTGAGACTTGAGCTGCCCGCCAATAAAAAATGGGTGTTTGACATCGATGTCCCCATCCGCTGGGGCGACATGGACATGATGGGCCACGTCAACAACACCCTGTACTTCCGGTATCTGGAGATCGCTCGACTCGAGTGGATGTACGGGCTTGGCGTGAAGTCAACCCCCGTGGGCGAGGGCCCTGTGGTCGCCAACGCCTTTTGCAATTTCATCAAGCAAGTCAGCTACCCAGGCACCGTGCTTGTGCGCACGTATGTCAGCCCACCGGGTCGCAGTTCTTTTGAGACGTGGCACGAAATCATGCGCACCGACGACCCGCAGACCATTTGTGCCACCGGCGGTGCGACGGTCGTTTGGGCCGACATGGTGGCCGAAAAGTCGGTTCCGTTGCCCGACTTCATGCGGCAAATTTTGTCCTGATCCGGTGCTGGCGTGGCCTCCGCAGGGCCCGCTCGCCTCGCCCGAGCAGCAGCGGCAAGAGATGCGGATCGGCACGCCTGCCAAGATCGGGTTGTATCCCGACTTGGTTATTTGCGCGGCAGCCGGCCCATCAGGTAGAACTCGTCGTTGGGCATCATGTTGCTGAAACTGGCCACGCGGTTGGATAAGCCAAAAAAGGCTGTGATGCTGGCGATGTCCCAAATGTCCTCGTCGTCAAAACCGTGCTCGTGCAGGGCCTCGAAGTCGGCATCATTGACCTCGTGGGAACGCTGGCACACCTTCATGGCGAAGTCGAGCATCGCTCTTTGGCGGGGTGTGATGTCAGCCTTGCGGTAGTTGACGGCCACTTGGTCTGCCACCAGCGGCTTTTTCTCGTATATCCGAAGCAGCGCCCCGTGAGCGACCACGCAATACAGGCACTGGTTGGCCGCGCTGGTGGCAGTCACGATCATTTCGCGATCGCCTTTGGTGAGGTTGGAGTCCTCGCGCAGCATCAAGGCGTCGTGGTACGCAAAAAACGCGCGCCATTCGGCTGGTCGCCGGGCCAGTGCGAGAAACACATTGGGGACAAAACCCGCTTTGCTTTGCACCTCAAGAATCTGCGCCTTGATGTCTTCTGGCAACGTATTGATGTCTGGCAATGGGTAGCGGGCGCTCATGTTGTCTCCTGGTGAAGCGTTCAATTCAATTGCCACTTTAATCAATTCTTCAGCCCTTGCTGTCTTGGATGTGGCAGCGGTGGTGGCTTGCGTTTGGCACACAGGTGACCCGAAATCGCGGTTTTTCGAGCAAGATGATTAGGTTTTGAATCAACCCTTAAAGGACTTATTCATGAGCACATTCAACAGCAGCCAAACCCCTCGAGACGAGCAACATGACGCTGGCCTGAGCACCCGCCGACAGGTGTTGGGCAACGATTACGTGCAGGGCGCTTTGGACAAAGTCACCCCATTCACCGCTGAACTGCAAGAGTTCGTGAGTCGCAATGCTTGGGGGACCGTGTGGCAGCGCGAAGGCTTGAGCCTGCGGGACCGAAGCCTGATCACTGTGTCTATGGCTGCGGCGCTGGGTCGCTCGACCGAACTGAAGGTGCACGTGCGCGGCGCGTTGAACAATGGGGTGACACCGGACGAGCTCAAAGAAGTGTTCATGCACATGTCGGTCTACTGTGGCTTTCCGCTCACGTTGGAAGCCTTTCGTGCCGCCGCTGAGGTGATCGACGCCAAGTGATCGTGGCGCCCAACTGGCGCCTGTCCATCAGCGGCCGGCAAGCTTGCCAATCAGCTCCGCAGTGCTGTTGCACTCGTACTTGCGCAGCAAATGGCCCCGGTGGATCTCGACCGTGCGGTGGCTGATGCCGAGCTCTTTGCCAATCGATTTGGCCGTCATGCCTTTGCACAGCAAGGCGGCGACTTCGCGCTCGCGAGGGCTCAAGGGGCTGCTCACCGGACGCACGGCACTGAGGTCCTCAAAGCTCCAAATACCCGAGTGGTGGGGGTCTTCCGGGGTGAGGGCTCGGCCTGTCACGTGGCACCAAAACACTTCGCCGGCTTGCGGGCCCGCGACGCGTTTCATGAGCCGGTCATCGGCGTAGCGGCCCTTGGCATTCAAGATGGGGGCAATGCGCACACCGGTGCGTTCGAACTCGTCGACGCTGGGGTACAGAATTTGGAACGATTCGCCCACCAAAGCCTCGCGCGTTGCGCCAAAAATGTCGCAAAGCGCGCGGTTGCAATCCACGATCGTGCGCTGGTGTGACAGCACCAATCCCAGCGGGGCCAGATCAAATGCCTGTCGGTAATCGATGTTGCCGTTGGCGGTGGGGGAATCTGCATTCGGGTTTGTCATTAGGTCATCATACGTAGATCAATACGTAGTATCGTAACGGTTTGCGCAACAGCGCATCAGCGAGGAGCAAAGATGAACAAGGTTTATGCAAGTGCGGCCGAGGCCCTCAAGGGCGTGGTTGCGGACGGCCAATTGATGGCGGTTGGTGGGTTTGGTTTGTGCGGTATCCCAGAGGCGTTGATCGACGCCCTCGTGGCGAGTCAAGCCAAGGACCTGACGGTGATTTCAAACAACGCAGGTGTCGATGGATTCGGCCTGGGCAAGTTGCTTGAAACTCGGCAGATCAAAAAGATGATCTCCAGCTACGTCGGAGAAAACAAAGAGTTCGAGCGCCAGTACCTGGCTGGCGAGCTTGAGCTGGAGTTCACACCGCAGGGCACGCTTGCAGAGAAGCTGCGCGCGGGCGGTGCCGGTATCCCCGCGTTCTTCACCAAAACGGGTGTGGGTACCTTGGTGGCAGAGGGCAAAGAGTTGCGCGAATTCAATGGCCAGACCTATGTCATGGAACACGCTTTGGTGCCCGACGTGGCCTTGGTCAAGGCCGATGTGGCGGACCGCTCAGGCAACCTGCGCTTCAACTTGACCGCGCGCAACTTCAACCCTGCGGCAGCGACAGCGGGCAAGGTTTGCATTGTTGAAGTCGAGAAGATTGTCGAGGTGGGTGAGCTCGCACCAGACGACATCCACTTGCCTGGCATTTATGTGCACCGCATCGTGCACAACCCCACACCCGAAAAACGCATCGAAAAGCGCACCACGCGCGAACAGTAACCAGGAGTGGATGATGGCTTGGACCCAAGATGAAATGGCCGCACGTGCGGCGCAAGAATTGCAAGACGGCTTCTACGTCAACCTCGGCATTGGTATCCCCACCTTGGTTGCCAATCACGTGCCTGATCACATGGAGGTTTGGCTGCAGAGCGAGAACGGGATGCTGGGTATTGGCCCGTTCCCGACCGAGGATGAAGTCGACCCCGACTTGATCAATGCTGGCAAACAAACTGTGACGACGCTCAAAGGAACCTCGATTTTTGGCAGCGATCAGTCGTTCGCCATGATCCGTGGCGGCAAGATCAACTTGTCCATTTTGGGCGCGATGCAAGTGAGCGGCAAGGGCGACTTGGCCAACTGGATGATCCCCGGCAAGATGGTCAAAGGCATGGGCGGTGCCATGGATTTGGTCGCCGGGGTCCCTCGCGTGATCGTGCTGATGGAGCACACGGCCAAGAAAAAGGACGGCACCGAAGACCTGAAAATTTTGCCTGAGTGCAATCTGCCATTGACTGGCGTGGGTGTGGTGAATCGCATCATCACCAATCTGGCCGTGATGGATGTGACCCCTGAAGGGCTCAAGCTGGTGGAATGTGCCAGCGGTGTGAGCCGAGATGAAGTGCAGGCCAAAACTGGCGTGCCTTTGATTTAAGATACCCCGCGGCGCCCTTGTTTGCAGGGGCGTTAGGCAGGAAAAGAGCGCCTTGGCTCCTCTTGGAATCAAGGCGTTTTTTTTATGAATAAACCGAACTTAAAAGCAATTTAGCGACAAAAGGGAACATATGCAAGCCACCTTAACCCAGCAACTTTGGCCAGTACAGTCCGAGTCAACCATCCGCCGCTCCGTCGTCTTGATGGTTCTTGGCTCGGCACTTTTGACCCTATCGGCCAAGGTTTCGATCCCCTTTTATCCCGTTCCGATGACCCTGCAAACGCTGGTGGTGCTGGCACTGGGACTGGCCTACGGCTGGCGTTTGGGCGTGGCAACGGTCGCGCTCTATTTATTGGAGGGGGCCTTGGGGTTGCCCGTGTTCACCGGTACACCTGACAAGGGATTGGGTTTGGCTTACATGTTGGGCGGCACAGGGGGATACCTACTGGGCTTCTTGCCTGCCGTGGCCATTGCCGGTTGGCTGGGCGAGCGCGGGTGGGACCGCTCGCCATGGACAACGGCCGCGGCCATGTTGCTTGGCAACGCTGCCATTTATGTGCCTGGCCTGCTGTGGCTTGGCGCCTTGTATGGCTGGGACAAGCCGATTTTCGCCTGGGGCTTCGCACCATTTTGGTTGGGCGATGTGTTCAAAATTGCATTGGCCATGGGTCTGCTGCCGTTGGCGTGGCGCGCACTGGGCAAATCACGCCGGTGATGCGTTGATTGCTCTCGGGGTGCGGCGCGCCGCCCCCCATATGTGGGCCCACGATGGCCCTATGAAAAAGGAACCCTCGGGTTCCTTTTTTTACATGATGCGTCTGGGCGGGGTCCTGCGCAGGCGGCGTTTGCGTTTGACACGCCATATCCAAACCCAAGTCGACAAGGCGTAGACCAGCGCGCCAAAGCCAACGGCAAATGACGCCAGTCCAATCAGCAACGGCTTGCCCATGTTTTGAATCCGTTGCCACCACGAGCCGTGCTCATGTGTCTCGCTGGCATGCGCTGCTTTGAAGTGATCGGGTGCTGGGGGCTCCGGCGGGTCTTCGGTGCCGACCACCCAGTGGCCGAACTGGTATGCCGCGTAGTACACCGGTGCAAATGTCACGGGATTGGTGACCAAGGTGCTGGCAATTGCGGCCGGAACGTTGGCGCGCAAGAGAACAGCCGCACCGGCAGCCAAGGGGATTTGACCCACGGGAATCAAAAAGCCAAAGAACACGCCCAGCGCAAGCCCAGTCGCCACGCCACGCCGACTCCAACGCCAGAGCGCGTGGCTGAAGAGTCGGGGTCCAAGCCAGCGCAACCAACGGTTGGTGCGCAACGACTCTTGGCTCGGCAGGTAACGTTTGAAGAAGGGCGGCATCGGAGCGAATGTTACATGCGCCGGACACGAATGGATGCGACACGCCGAAATCTCGGTTGAAAACTTGCACAATACCGCCATGGCCAATCAGAAATCCCTCACCCGCATGACCTTGCAAGATTGCTTGTTCGAGCAGGGGTTTGGCACCCGCCGTGTTTGTGCCGGCTTGGTGCAGCAAGGACACGTGCTGGTTCAGGGCGAGCGGGTGTCAGACCCGCTCATGGATGTAGAGGGCCATGGCCTTGAGGTAGAGGTCCTCGGCGAGCCCTATGTGTGTCACTTCCCCGCCTATGTGATGCTGCACAAGCCAGCGGGTTATGAGGTGTCACAAAAACCCAAACACCACCCCAGTGTCTACAGTTTGTTGCCAGCTGCTTTGCGCCAGCGCCCGTCCAAGGGCACACCAGGCGTGCAAGCCGTGGGGCGTTTGGATGAGGACACCACTGGCTTGCTGTTGATGTCTGACGATGGACAGTTCATTCACAAGATGAGCTCTCCCAAACACCACGTGCCCAAGGTGTATGAGGTCTTCACTGTGCACGCGGTGACCAAGCAGCAAGTCGATCGGCTGGTTGCGGGGGTTGTGTTGGATGATGACCCCAAACCCGTGCGTGCAGAGGCCGCTGAAATCGTGGCTGAGTGCCATTTGCGCATGACGCTGACGCAAGGCAAGTATCACCAAGTGAAGCGCATGCTGGCGGCAGTGAGCAATCGAGTCGATCGTTTGCACCGCTCTTGCATCGGGGATTTGCATCTGGGTGAGCTGCCCGAGGGCCATTGGCGATGGCTCACCGACGCCGAGGTGCAGGGGCTGCGGCAAAAACGTTGAACTCCATGGCGCACATCAGACGGGTGGCTCATCTGGACATGGACGCGTTTTTCGCCTCCGTTGAATTGCTGAGGTTCCCGCAACTGCGAGATGTCCCAGTGATCATCGGCGGGATTCGCGCAGGCACTGAGTTTGGCGACCTCTCGGATGAGGAAACGGCGCGACTCCCCCTGTCAGCTTTTGGCCGCATCAGCGCCTACGAGGGGCGCGGTGTGATCACGACTGCCAACTACGCCGCGCGACAGTTTGGCGTGGGTTCAGCCATGCCGATGATGAAGGCAGCCAAGCTGTGCCCCGACGCCATATTGCTCACAACGGAGCGGGCGCGCATCAACGAATACTCCAGGCGGTTCAAATCGATCATCACCGAGGTGGCGCCAGTCATGGAGAACAGAGGCGTCGATGAGGTGTTCATCGACTTCACTGATGTGCCTGGTGGGCAGAGGGAAGGGGGGCGCGTGCTCGCCCGATTGATTCAGCGCGAGATCCATTTGGCCACGGGACTGACATGTTCTGTAGGTGTGGCGCCCAACAAACTCTTGGCCAAGCTGGCCAGTGAAATGAAGAAGCCCAACGGCATCACGGTGCTGTACGAGTCTGATGTCCCAAGCAAGATATGGCCGTTGCCATGCCGCAAGCTCAATGGCGTGGGCCCCAAAGCGGACGAGCGCCTCAAGGCGTTGGGGCTATTGACGTTGGGTGACGTGGCGCGCATGGACCCGTTCGAGATTCAAAGGCTCTTGGGGCGTCGATTTGGCCAATGGATTTATGACGCAGCCCACGGGCGCGACGACAAGCCCGTGGTGGTGGAGTCCGAGCCTGTGAGCATGAGCCGCGAAACCACCTTTGAGCGCGATCTGCATGTGACACATGACCGAGCGCAATTGGGGGCAGTCTTCGACCGGTTGTGTGAACAAGTCTCGAACGATCTGCAGCGCAAAGGCTATGTTGCGAAAACGGTTGGCGTCAAAGTGCGCGACCACCGTTTTCAAACAGCGACCCGCGACACCACGGTCGACGGCTGCGTCGAGCTGCCGCAAGAAATTCGCTTGGCAGCCAACGCGGCACTCAAGCGGATCCCCACTGGGCGCCCCATTCGGCTGCTGGGTGTGAAAGTCTCTGGCTTGCAAGCCAAGGCAGATTGGCTGTCCCAGACGGAGCATGCGCCAGAGCAAGACGACCTGTTCGATTGGGATGCACCTTGAAGATGCCGCGCGAAAGCGCGTGATTCGACCCACCTGGACGCGGATTGCGGTGGTTTTGTATACAGGGCGGTCTAAAGATGGTCGAAATTATCGATTTTTGGCCTAAAATCAGTACTCCTTGTATACATGCTGGGCCAACCCGATCCGCTGTACTTCGAGCATGAACACCACAACTTCGCGAGCCAAAGATTTCTCGGCGCAAGCGCATGCCCAGACCAAGGCATTGCTGACCTTGCGCGAGTGGATCGTGTCCGGCGAATTGATCGGTGGGGAGCGCATCGCTGAGCTGCCCCTGGTC
>JALQVJ010000341.1 GCA_023260355.1 Burkholderiaceae bacterium
AACATCGCCCCTTGGGTCAGCGCGTTGAGGTCCTGGCTGGTGAGACCGGCGATGTACCGCTCCACCAACTCTGGCGCGCCGTATTTGCGCAAAGTGCGCGTGAGCGAGTCGGTCATGGAGAGCGGACAGCACAAGCCGAACTCGGCTTGAACCAGCAGGTAGGAGAGGCTGTATTTGACTGCGGGTGGCAAGGGCTCTGGCCAACCCAAGACGCCTGCGCGGTGTGACATGGCAGCCAAACCATAGTCGCCAAACGCGATTTGCTCCATGGCGACATAGGCGGGGTGCTTGAGGATGCGCTGATCGTTCACGCCCTGCCGATTGCGGTGTTGCAAGGTGGGTGGATGGTGATCTGCGGTCAGCGCCAACTCGTCGATCTCTCGGCCGACACGGCGGCCCAACTCGTTCAGGTGAGGCTCGAGGTGTTGGCTCAAAGCCTCACCCAAATACAGCCGCACAAGCCCGGCAAAGTCCGGGTCATCGCGATAGGCGTTCACGCCCATGCGATCGGGGATAGGATGATTGATGGGTGTGCTCACGGCCAGTCCTTGCTTTTACCGTGCATTGTGTGCAGCCATACCCCGTCTGTCACGCACAGCGGTGACGCGCCACAGGCTGTCAATCAGCTCGGGTCCTTGCGCAAGGTCGGGGGCAAGTGCAGCGCTTTGATGGTCCAAAAAGGCACCAATCCGCACAAAGCAAACGCGATCGCCATGCTGAACGAGGCGACGTATCCACCGGTGTAGTCGTGCAGCCACCCGGAGGCATATGACCCCACTGCGCCACCAATGCCCAGGCCCGTGGTCATGGCGCCGTAGATGCCGCTGAAACCTTGGCCGCCATAAAGCCGAGCGGCAAGCGTGGCCACCATCGGGCCGCGCGCCCCTTGGTTGCTACCAAAGAAAAACACAAAGCCGTACACCCACAGGAGGTGAGGCTCAGCGGCCACCGCCATCAGACTCACGATGCCCAGGATGGTGAACGCATACGACAGTGTGGCCGTGGCGCGCTCGCCCACTCGGCGACCCAACCATCCCATGCTCAGCATGCCGATGACCGATAAGGTGCCAGTCAAGCCGTACGCGGTGGCTGCTGTGAGGGGCTCAATGCCCCCCTCGACCAAATACGCGACGCACTGTGGCACGACTGCATAGACGCAGGCTGTGGTGAACATGAAGACGCTGAACAGGCCCCAAAAGGCCGGTTGATTCAAGACGTTGAAAAGGTTCCAGTGGTCTTGTTTTGCGCCGTCGGCAGCGCCCGTGCGCTTGACCGCAACTGCGTGAGGTGCACCTGCACTCATGCGTTTCATTGGCAAAATGAATGCAAACAGCGGCACAAAGACCCACATCAAAGTCGCCAGCGACAGGTAGCCGCCTTGCCAGCCCCATTGCCCTACGATCCATTGGATGGCGGGGACCAGTGCCAACATGCCCAAGCCCATGCCCGCATACACCACGCTCATCACCGTGGAAAGCTCGCGCTGAAACCAACGCGAGATCAGCGCAGACGCAGTCACCATCCCCAAGCAAGCCATGCCAATGCCCGAGCTGAGTCCGACCAAGACGTAGAACTGCCAAAGTTGGTCCATGAAGGCCGCCAGCCCAAAACCGGTGCCCAACGCCACGGTGCCAATCATCCACGTGATCTTCAAACCCAGCCGATCAAAGATCACGCCGACGAATGGCGATACCAAGCCATAGCTGACCATATAAATCGCATAGCCCAAGGTCAGATCCGCGCGTGTCCAGCCAAAGGTTTCTGTCAACGGCAGCACGAACACCGCAAACGCGTCGACCATGCCGCGTGCCAACGCGTTCATGATCAGCGCCAACGCAGCCACCCCCAACGCAAAGCGTTGGTACTCACTGGCGGGAAGGGGAAAGGGGCTGTTGGACATAAAAAAAGCTCGGCGAGAGTGTCGCCGAGCTTGCAGTTGGGGTCTGTCGCGCTTGTCAGTCGAGCAGACGCGGCGACGGCCGCAGGGTTAGAAATTGGCCATTTTGTCAGGCAGCCAAGTGATGATCTCGGGGTACACCAAGAACAACGCCACCGTGATGACGTCCGCGACAAAGAATGGCGCGACACCTCGGAAAACCGTGCTTGTCGAAATGTCCGGTCGCACGGCTGCCACCACGAAGCAGTTGAGGCCGATCGGTGGTGTGATCAAACACACCTCAGCCATTTTCACCACGATGATGCCAAACCAGATGGAGTCGTAGCCCAAAGCCATGACGGCGGGGTAAACCACAGGCAGGGTCAGCAACAGCATGCCGATCGCGTCCATGAACATCCCCAGCACTGCGTACGCCAACAGAATGCCGATCATGATGACGATTGGCGGGTAGGGCAGCGACACGACCCAGTTGGTGAAGTGCTCGGGCAAGCCTGTGAAGCCCAAAAAGCGAACAAAGCACAAGACGCCCCAGATGAGCGAGAAGATCATCACGGTCATCTTGGATGTTTCGAGCAACGCCTCTTTGAGGCTGGCCATGCGCATGCCGCGCGCCAGTGCCATCAAAAAGACCACGAATGCGCCCAAAGCGCCGGCTTCAGTGGGTGTTGCCCAGCCGTTGTAGATGGCCGAGAAGATGATGATCACCACCAAAAATACCGGGGTCGCGCCAGGCAGAGAGGCAAATCGCTCAGACCAGGAGTAACCCGTAATGGGACGCCCCAATTCTGGTTTCACCTTGCAGATGGCCACGATCAAAATCGCATAAATGATCGCCGAGACGATGCCTGGCAAGAAGCCTGCAATCAGCAACTTGCCGACCGACTCTTCAACGATGATCGCGTAGATCACCAAGATCGCACTCGGTGGGATCAAGCTGGCCAATGTCCCGCCTGCTGCCACAACACCTGCGGCCAGCGTGCGGCTGTAGCCGTACTTGAGCATGTCCGGGATCGCCACACGCGCGAACACGGCGGCAGTTGCAGTACTTGCCCCTGAGACGGCGGCGAACGCAGCGGTGGCGAACACCGTGGCGACCGCCAAGCCGCCGGGTACCCAGCCCAGCCACTTGCGCGCGGCGTCAAACAAGGCTTGCGTGATGCCCGCATAAAACGCCAAGAAACCAATCAAGATAAAGATCGGCAACACCGACAGGGTGTAGCTCACCGACTTCGAGTGGGGGATCGTGCCGATCATGCCGGCGCCAGCGTCCCAGCCAATCATGTTGACCAAGCCGACCAAGCCAACAAACGCTGCTGCGATGTACACGCGCACACCAGCCAAAACCATGATCAGCAGCAATAGGACGCCCAAGATGCCTTGGATATCGGGTGATAAATCGCTCATGCTTGAACTCCTGCTGCCTGTGCGTCTTTGGCTTCCTTGCGGGCTTGTTCTTCCACGTCCTCAATGACGGGGACACCCACCGACTCGGCGCTTGGGTTGATCATCAAACGCAAATAGCCCAGGGCATTGGTCAACAAGCGCAACCAAAGGATGGAGAACGCAATTGGAACCACGGCCTTTGAAGGCCACACCGCAAACTCTGCGTCAATCGTCGAATCCCCCGATTCGTACGCGCGCACGGTGTGTTCCAAGCCATAGCGGATCAGCACTGTGATCACGAAGAGCGCGACCAGCGTGGCCGCGAGCTCTAAAAAGAATTGTTTGCGCCCGGACAGTTGGGTCAGCAGCAGCTCCATGCGCACATGGCCGCCCAGCCGCTGGCAGTATGAAATACCCATAAAGGCAAAGATGGCCATCGACAACTCGATCATGTCGATGTAACCCCAAATGGGGGCGTCAAAGACGGAGCGAGCCACGATTTGGATGACGCCAATGACCATCAAAGAGAAGATGCACAGCGCAGCCAAAAAATTGAAAAACGTTTCGACGGGTGTGAGCCATCGATCCATTCGGGCGACCACGCGTCCGAGTTGGTCTGGCAGAGGGTTGGGGGTGGAGCCGCTCATGGTGGGGGTAAATGGGTTTGTAATAAAAAGCGCGCGTCGAGATTGCTCAAGACGCGCGCGACTCAGGGTCTGTCACGCGAGGTGACAGAGATCAGTCGAGACCGTACTTCTTCTTGGCCTTGGCGATTTCAGCCTCCACAGCGGCCAACACGCCCTTGGCGTCAAACTTGTCTTGGTTGGCGGCAACCCACTCATCCCACACAGGCTGGCCACCGATTTTGCGGAACTCGGCCAGATCTGCGGCAGAGTAACGGACTTCTTCCAGCTTGGCCTTGAAGGCTGGGACGTTCTTCTTGTCGATGTCGATGTAGGCTTGGATTTGCGCTTCATCTACTTGCGGCTTGATGTCCATCAACAGCTTTTGGTACTGGGCTGGGAGCTTGCCGTATGACGTCTTGTTGATGACCACTGGGCAGTCTGACGTTCCGGGGGACAAGTTGCCGGTGAACCAGTTGCTGATTTCAGGCAGCTTGTAGGCGGCGTGTGCGTAGGTGAATGGGAATGAAGCTGCATCCAATGTGCCGCGTTCCATGCTGGTGTACACATCGGTCGCTGGTACCGTGGTGCGGGTCGCACCCAGCTTCTCCATGGCTTGTCCCACCCCGCCTCCAGCGCGCACGCGCAGGCCCTTGAAGTCAGCTGGGGTCTTGGGGGCTTTGCCCTTGCCCATGAACTCATACTGAGGCAGCAGAGTTGAGGCATACAGCATCGCGTTCCACTGATCCATTTCTTTGACCATGGCAGGGTGCTCATAGAGCGCATTGCGCACGTCGCGGGACACTCGGAAGTCTCCCAAGTCGAGGAAAGGCATCGTGAAGACCATGTTCGCAGGGTTCTTACCGGGGTGGTAGAAGTTACAGAACATCGCCACGTCGAATGCGTTCAGTTTGATGCCGTCCAAGTTTTCTTTAGCCTTGGAGAGTGCCTCACCGTAGAAAATTTGGATCTTGAACTTGCCGCCAGTCTTTTCATCCACCATTTTGGACATGGTCTCGATGCCAGCGGTAAAGGCACGCGCTTTGCCCCAGGTGGACACTTTCCAGTTCACGGCGGGGCCGTCAACCTCGGCGGCTTGCGTGGCGGTGACTGCGCCCAGCGCAAGCACAACGCTCAATGACAAGGTGCTGAGGCGAAATACATTTTTCGGGGATTTCATGAACAAGTCTCCATTTCGAATTGGTGTAATTGGGTGGCACAAATCACTCACCGCGACCGCAGACTACCAGCGGCTGATGTATATATCACCACAAATGTGACAGTGTGGGGTTATTTCTAGGGAAGACCCCTAGATATTTGTCCTCGACAGCGCGTTGCCGGGGTCAGCGTTCGCGCACCGAGAGGCTTTGCGTGGCCCGACCGACCAGACCCACTTGGTCGTAAAGCGCCGACTCGGCCAGGCCACAGCCGTTCTCTCCGAACCACGTTTTGGCTTCGAGGCAAACCCATTCACCTTGGGGCCGCCGCAACCAGTTGATGGTCAGATCGGAGTTGATGAAGCTGTACCGGTTGAAGTCAAGGATGGCACTGATGCCGTTGCCCGAGTCTGCTGCGACCGCCACCCGCTGGTAGGGGCTGGGTGTTTCGCCTGCCACCAAGGGGTGCTCCAACCGAAACCAAATGGCACAAGGCCCTTTGAACAGCGTGCCTGCCGCCTGCCGGTTCTCAACCAACTCGTTGTATCCGATGGCTCGGCTGGCAAACGGGAAGTGGACTACCAGACTTTCCTCGGGCGTGCGCGGTGCGCTGGGCCACGGGTGGCCAATCAAGGGTGTGGGCAAATCAATCGGGTTTTCGCGCTGAACCAGCGCGGTGAATCGCAGCACCGGCTTGCCATGGGCGATCAGCTCGCCTGAAAAATGGCCCGTGTTCTTGCCTACGTAATCGGCTTGCACACGGGTGGTCACTTCGCCAATAGGGACAGGCCGCAGCAAATTGGCAGTGAAGCGGCTCAAGTGTGTGAGCCCGTGCTCGGCGGCAGCCAACTCGATGGCACGGCACGCCAACGCAGAGGGCGGCCCGGCGTGTTGGTGCGCGGGGTCCCACGGGCCGCGGGTCAACTCCGAGGCGGAAAAGGTGTGGACATCGAGTGGGGTGAAGGCGGCGTGGGGATGCATAGCAGGCGGCTTCCTGAATCGGGGGTGAGCGCCGGGGCGACATCACTCGCCTGCAGCGCTCAAGTGCCAACCAGCATAGCTCCAGGTGTTGGGCCGAGGCTGTCACCTCTGCAGGTGCCCTGCCCGACAGAGCCCGCTCACCAAACGCCGAGGTCCAAGGCGTGGGATGCGCCGTACAGTGCTGGGGAGACACGGCTCTCGATCACCAGCGTCGGGATTTCAGCCAAATAGTTTTTGAAGCGCCCCTTGGCTTCAAAACGGGCTCGGAAAAGGCTTTGGTCAAATCGTTCGCCCAGGCGCGGCACGATGCCTCCACCGATGAAAATGCCGCCTCTTGCGCCGAGGGTCAGTGCCAAGTTGCCAGCGGCGTCGCCGAGAAAGGCACAGAACAACTCCAGCGCATCGTTGGCGCTGGAGCCCGGCTCGGCGTTGGCACGCTCTAGCACCTGTGCGGCGGTGACGACTTCGCGCCCGCCTGTGCCTTTGAGGTCACAGATGGCGTGATAGAGGTCAACCACACCCAAGCCCGATACGACGCGCTCCAGAGAGACGTGACCATAGCGTTGGCGCAATTGGCTGATCACCTCGAACTCCCAGTCGTTCGTGGCCGCCAACGTCACGTGTCCCCCTTCGCCGGACAGGGGCAACCATTTGTTCTGGTGGCCGACGGGCAGCAGCCCAGAGACGCCCATGCCCGTGCCGGGCCCCAAGATGCCAATCGCTGCATGTGGGGCACGCTGACCTGGCCCGACTTGGCGCACAGCGTCGTTAGGCAATGTTGGCAAGGCCAACGCCAGAGCCGCGAAGTCGTTGACCATGACCAAGCGTTGCAGGCCCAAGCTGTCGCGCAATTCGCTGACTGAGAATTTCCAGTGGTGGTTGGTCATCGCGATGGCGTCACCAAACACAGGGTTGGCAATGCCAAATGCCGCACAGGCGGGCGCTGCTTTGCCAGTGCGTTTCAAGTACGTGCGACCCGCGTCGGCCAAACTGTCGAATTCGGCGCAGGGCAAGACCAGGACGTCGTCAATGCGACCGCCTGGCTCGGTCTGCCAGCCAAAGCGCGCGTTGGTGCCCCCGATATCACCCAGCCAGCGGGGATAGGCCGCGCAATCAGTGTTCGGTTCGCGTCTTGAGTCAAACATAGGAGGGCATGCGATACGTCAAAAAAGAGATCAGGATTCCAAGGCCTTCACCATCGTTTTGCCAAGCTCTACACCCCATTGGTCATAGGCATGGATACCCCAAATCGCCGACTGGCAAAACACCTTGTGTTCATACAAAGCAATCAAGGCGCCAAGTGTAGAGGGGTTGAGGCGATCCAACCACAGCACATTGGTGGGCACATTGCCCGCGAAACTGCGGTGGGGTGCGAGGCGCTGGGCCTCGTCAGCGCTCAGGCCTTGCGCTTGCAGCATTTGCGCGGTGGCTGCCTCGTCGCGGCCTTGGGCCAGCGCTTGGACTTGGGCGCGCAGATTGACGTGCACCACACGCTGGTGCTCGGCGGCCATGGGCAGTGGCGTGTCTTCTTCGCGCACGCCGATGAAGTCAGCAGGGATGAGGTGCATGCCTTGGTGCACCAATTGAAAGTAGGCGTGCTGACCATCAATGCCCAAGCCACCCCAGACGATGGGGCCAGTGCCGACCTCGGGCCGAGTCCCATCGCAGTGCGTCCGTTTGCCTTGGCTTTCCATGTCCATTTGCTGAATGAATGGCGTGAACTGCAACAGACGGCTGGCGTAAGGGACGATGAGGTGCGAGGGGGCATGCAAGAAATTGCGGTTCCAAATACCCAGCAAAGCCATGCGCAAGGGCATGTTCTGTGCTGCGGGCGCATGCAAGAAATGCAGATCCATGTCGTGCGCGCCCGCCAAAAATTCGCGAAAGGCCTTGCTGCCAATCGCAACCGCCAACGCGAGGCCGACGGCCGACCACACCGAATAACGACCGCCCACCCAGTCCCAAAAACCAAACACATTGGCGACATCAACGCCCAACGCCGCGGCTTTGTCAGGCGCCGCCGATACCGCCGCCAAATGCTGGTGAAGGCTGGCTTCGGGTACGCCACCGTCGAGCAACCACTGGCGCGCGGACTGCGCCAATGTCATGGTCTCTTGGGTCGTGAAGGTCTTGGATGCAATGATAAACAGCGTGGTCTCGGCTTTGAGCGGGCGCAGCGTGGCGTGCAAGCCCCACGCGTCCGGGTTAGAGATGAAGTGCACGCGCACCGCGTCGCTGTGCAAGTGTTGCAAGGCGTGGGCGGCCATGCGCGGCCCCAGGTCAGAGCCACCGATGCCAATATTCACCACATCGGTGATGGCATGTCCGGTGTGTCCAAGCGCCTGGCCGTGATAGAGCCGGTCGGCAAAAGCCAACATGCGATCCAACACGGCGTTGACTTCTTGGCTGATCGCAGCGCCCCACGGCGGGTTGGCTTGTGCCGCGCCACGCAGCGCCACATGCAAGACCGCCCGATCCTCGGTTGCGTTGATGGCGTCGCCTCGAAACATGGCATGGGCTTGCGCCGTGACATGGCTCTCCTCCGCCAACTGCAACAGCGCATGGTCGATGGCATCGTTGATGCGCTGGCGACTGAAGTCCAGCGTGATCCCGCATGCATTGATGGACATGCCCGCGGCACGGGTGGGCTCTTTGAGCAGCTCACGCAGGTGCGGCAGAGGCCGTGCGGCCAATTGATCCAAACGCTGCCAAGCAGCGCGGTTTTGGGGGGCGATGAAAGAATCAGTCATGGTTGCATTCTCGATGAACGGGTCGCGGTCATCGACCGCAAAATGGACAAGGTGGTGGCGCTTGCGCTCAAGCGCGACCGGTGGCGCGATCCGTTGCCTCGCGTGCCAAGCGGGTGATGCCGGCCCAATCGCCTTGTTCGGCCAGGGCCACAGGGGTGAGCCATGACCCCCCAACCATCGCGACGTTGGAGAGTGCCAAAAAGTCGTTCATGTTATCCAAAGATACGCCACCCGTTGGACAAAACTGCACGTCGCCCAATGGCCCGGCCAGGGCCTTGAGCATGCCCAAGCCGCCGGCCTGGGTGGCAGGGAACAGCTTCATGAGTGAAAAGCCCAACTCGCGCGCCACCATGACCTCGCTGGGGGTCATCACACCCGGCACAAATGGCAGGGCTTTGTCGATCGCTTGTTTCAGAATGTCAACCGACATGCCCGGTGACAGTGCAAACGTCGCACCCGCGTCGATCACGGATTGAACTTCGCTTGCGCGCGTCACCGTTCCGGCACCGACGTGCATCTCAGGCACGGCCTTGGCCACCGCTGCAATCGCAGGCAAGCCCGCGCTGTGTCGCAGCGTGATCTCCATGACATCCACGCCGCCCTCGAGCAGGGCGTGCGCCATGGGCACGGCTTGGGCGACGTCGGTGATGACGATCACCGGCACCACGCGACTTTGAAAGGCAGGGCGAGAAAAAGCAGTGGTAGACATGAACAGGCTTTCTGAAATGAGGATGGGGCAGCTTGAGCCGAATGCGGCGCTTAGGCGAGCAACGGCGAGGCGCCCTCTTCGGCACGGCTGGCGTTGCGGCGGAACAAGCCGAACAGCTCGCGGCCACTGCCGTGCGCATTGGCTTGCAGGTTGGGGCTGGAGGGCACGCGTTGCGATAGCGTGCTGAACTTTAGCGTGGCCCGCAATGACCGCCGCACCCAAGAAACCACATACGTTGACTGCACCATCTG
>JALQVJ010000078.1 GCA_023260355.1 Burkholderiaceae bacterium
AAAAACGTCGCGTTCATGGCCTTGGAGTATTTCGTGCCCAAGTAAAAAATGTGACCCACTTCAATGCCTCGCTCAATCGCCAAGACACCTTTTCCGTCAGGTGACGCATCACCCTCGACCACATTGCGGATATCAGCCACAGCATCGGGTTCTGGCAAATCACGACCCCAGTTGACCCCGGTCATGTGGAAGTCCTCTTCGTTGGCGCCACATATCCAGTCGCTCATGACCGCCACCTCGCGGTCAGCCACGATGCGCACCGGCAACCGCAAATTCAAGGGCCCCAGGTACCCGGGCTTGGCGCCGAAATGGGCTTCGATCTCAGGCACAGTGGCAAAGCGGAACCCGCCCTCCATGCCATCCAGTTTGTTGACCTTGACTTCGTTCATGTCATGGTCACCACGCAGCAGCAGCAACCAGATCTGGGTCTGCACAACCTCACCATCCTCGTTGAGCGTGTCGGTCGCCAACACCAGTGACTTCACGGTCGTCTGAAGTGGTACCTGCAACAGGGCGGCAACATCCTCGCAGGTGCTCTTGCCAGGCGTAGGCGTTTTGGTGAGTGCAGCCATGGCTGTGCCGCGCGCATGGCTTGGCGCCGCAGCCTCGGCCTTTTCAATGTTGGCCGCGTAGTCGCTGTTTGGGCAATAGACAATCGCGTCTTCGCCGGTCGCAGCGATGACTTGAAACTCTTCGCTCAAGTCGCCTCCAATGGCACCGCTATCTGCAGCCACTGCGCGATACACCAAGCCAAAGCGATCGAAGATGGCGCGATAGGCTCGTGCCATGTTTTGATAGCTGGCCTGTGCGCCAGCGTGGTCTTTGTCGAAGCTGTACGCGTCCTTCATGACAAACTCGCGGCCACGCATCAAGCCAAACCGGGGGCGGCGTTCATCGCGAAATTTGGTTTGAATTTGGTAGAAGTTTTTCGGCAACTGTTTGTAGGATCGCAACTCTTGGCGGGCCGTGTCTGTGATGACCTCTTCGCTTGTTGGCTGCACCACGAAGTCACGCCCATGGCGGTCTTGGATGCGCAGCAACTCTGGGCCCATCTTGTCGAATCGACCTGTCTCTTGCCACAGCTCAGCGGGCTGAATCACCGGCATCGACAACTCGATCGCACCGGCCCGATTCATCTCCTCACGCACGATGTTGGCCACCTTCTGGACGACCCGCAAGCCCATGGGCATCAAGGTGTAGATCCCAGCCCCCAAACGCTTGATCATGCCGGCACGCATCATCAACTGATGGCTCACAACCTCAGCATCTGCAGGTGCCTCTTTGAGCGTCGAAATTAAAAATTGACTGGCTTTCATGTGTTCTTTAAGAATCTGTTGGCGCGGGCCTGAGCGCAAGGCATAATGGTCCGCAATTAAAAAATTTTGGGGTTGATTATGCTTGACAGAGAGGGCTTTCGGCCCAACGTCGGCATCATCCTGCTAAACCATAAAAATCAGGTTTTTTGGGGACGGCGTATCCGTTCAAATTCTTGGCAATTCCCACAAGGCGGGATAGATCGAGGCGAGTCTCCAGAGCAGGCGATGTATAGAGAGCTTCACGAAGAGGTGGGGTTGAAGCCTGAGCACGTTCACATCGTTGCACGCACACGCGATTGGTTGCGCTATGAGGTGCCAGACCGTTTTGTGCGCAGAGAGTCCCGTGGGCACTATCGTGGGCAAAAGCAAATCTGGTACCTGCTGCGATTGGTAGGACACGACTCGGACCTCAATTTGAGAGCCACCGACCATCCTGAGTTTGACGCGTGGCGCTGG
>JALQVJ010000010.1 GCA_023260355.1 Burkholderiaceae bacterium
CAAGGCCAGTGCTGCAGCAGGATTCCGATGCCGACAAAGGCCAATACACACAGCGCGGCAGGCACGGGTGTGACCATCCACATAGCGCCTGGCACAGCGGCCCACCACATCAAAACCAAGCGCAGCAATTCAATCGCATCACCCGCCCAAACCCAAAACTGAGCCCACAACGCGCCAGCCAAAGTCAATGGCAAAACGCACCAGCTCACCCAGGGAATCACCATGGCATTGGCGGCGATGCCAACCCAGGAAATTTGCCCAAACCACCAGGCGCTCAGCGGCGCCAGAGCAAAACTCAACTGCACCTGCCGCTTGGCTGTACCCCACACGATACCGAGCCCTCGCTCTTGATTGCTTTGAGGCAAGATGAAGAGAACACCGACGGCCAAGAAGCTCAACCAAAAGCCCGCTTGGAGTGCCGCCCACGGATCCCACGTGAGGACGCATACGGCCACCCACAACCACACCAAAGATTTGGGCCAGTCCACCGCCCAAAGGCGCAAAGACATGGCTGCGATCAACATGCAAAAGGCGCGTTGGACTGGCACTTCCCAGCCCGCCAAAGCCGCGTATCCGCCCGCCAGAATGAGTGTCCCAATGAATATCAATCCTGCGCTTGAGATTCGCAGGCCCCATCGCGGTCGAACGAAAACCACACCTCTCCACAAGACACCGATCAGCATCGACGCGATGCTTGCCCACACCGTCAAGTGCAAGCCCGAGACGCTGACAAGGTGTGCAGTGCCGGTCACGCGCAAGACGTGCCAATCATCGACCCCAAGTGCTGACTGATCGCCCACCCATAGCGCGGACAGCCAAGGCTTGCTGGACTCACTGGCAGCGCTGCGCCACAGGGCACTTCGCCAAGCCTGGCGCCAGCCGATCCATGAATGCCAGGGGCTTTGCTGAATCTGTGTTGCGGCTTCGCCCTGCCAAGCACGCACGTATCCGACGCCCCAAACTTGGTCTCGCCATTGCCGAAGCTCCGAATCCCATCCTCCCGGATTGGCGTAGCCTCGCGGCATTTTGATTCGCGCATTGAAACGCCAGCGCTCACCAGCCTTCGGCTTTTGACCGCTGCCTGCGCGATACCAACTCAATTTGACCCGCCCGCCTGTATCCCGCCAAGTGGTTGGGGCGTGGCCCTCCTGGGGCAGCTCGCGCCATGCTTTGACAGCCAGGGTCACCCCGATCACATCAGCGCCAAGACGAGGCCAGTCGGCGATGACGCCTTCGATCTGAACATCGTGACGCGCAGTCAACTTTGGCACCGACGCATCCAGATAGTTGGCGTGCAAGCCTGTGATGGCAAACGACACCCCAACGAGACATCCCGCAGACGAGGCGCTCAACAGCACCGGAAGGATCCCTTTGCGCCACTGAATCGCTGCACCAAGGACAAGCGCGCTGATCCCAAGCACAGCCGTGTACTGCCACTCCGACCACAGCCTCACCTGCTGCAACTGGATTGCGATACCAACCAACCAGGCCACCAAGTTACCGATCAAATCAGACTTTCTGCGCGGCGCATACCGAGATCGGCAAGAGGTCTCTTTTGAATTTGCGCAGCGGCCTACCCACACTAGCCCGTCGATGCATTCTGTTCAATCTCTCTACAATCACAACGAATGCAATCGAGAGGAAAATCACATGGACATCTACGACACACTCAAAAGCCTGAACATTGAACTGCCACCAGTGGCCACGCCAGCCGCGGCATACGTGCCCTTTGTGCAAGCCGGACCGATGGTTTATTTAAGCGGCCATATCGCCAAGAAAGACGGTGGCGTTTGGGCCGGTCAGCTTGGCAAAAACATGGATACTGCTGGCGGCCAAGCTGCCGCGCGTGCGGTGGCCATCGACCTGATGGGTACGCTGCATGTGGCATGCGGTGGAGACTTGAGGCGTGTCAAACGCATCGTCAAGTTGACCAGCCTAGTGAATTCCAGCCCCGATTTCGTGGAACACCATTTGGTGACCAATGGTTGCTCAGAATTGCTGGCGCAGGTCTTTGGAGACAAAGGCGCACACGCAAGAAGCGCCTTTGGCGTCGCCCAATTGCCGATGGGCGCCTGCGTTGAAATTGAAATGATCGCAGAGTTGAATTGAGCCCCTCCAGGGCAATAAAAAAGCCGGACAGTGTCCGGCTTTTTCTTTCTGGGGCAACTCAGGCAATACCTGGATTGCCAGCCATGTTCACCACTTTGGGGGTGTTGATCTTTCGAGGTGCAATGACCGGGTGTGCCTTGAAGTAGGTCTCCATGACATCCCAAATGGCCGGCCCTTGTGCGCCCTCGGCAACCGGAGCCCAACCCGCCACTTTGTATGTTTTGTCGGCATCGATGAGCTTGCCGTTCAAACGCATATCGGTGATTCGGTTGCCGCTACCAGCTTTCGGGTTGCAGGTGTATTCCAGGCCACCGACACGCACCATGTCACCGCCCTGCTGGTAGTAAGGATCTGGGTTGAACAGGTTATCGGCGATGTCTTCCAAGACGGTCTTGATGGTCGCCCCTGTCATATTGGTCAAAGTCGACGTGGGATAAGTGATGGCCACTTGATCCATCAAATGGTCGCGTGTGATCGCCTGCCCCGGCAGAATCGTCGTGCCCCAGCGGAAGCCAGGTGACAACGCCATATCCGCCCCGCGCACCTCCATCAAGGCGTCCACGATCAGCTGGTCCCAAGAACCGTTGAAATTGCCACGGCGATACAGCAGGCCTTCGGAGACGGCAAGCTTTTCTTCGAGCTTGGCTTTGTAGGGCTCTCGCACCTTGGTGATGTAGGCATCCATCTCGGGATCTGCCTCCAAGAGATTCGCAAAGACCGGCAACAAACGGTAGCGGAAGTCCTGGATCTTGCCACCTCGCACATCAAAGTCCAGCACGCCCAAGAACTTTGAATTCGATCCAGCGTTGGTCACCAACGTCACGCCGCCGGAATTTTTGACCTTCACGGGAGCTGGCATGCCGTCATGCGTGTGACCACCCATGATCGCGTCGATACCCCGCACGCGTGACGCCATTTTGATGTCGACATCCATGCCGTTGTGCGAAATGACCACCACGACTTGAGCCCCCTTGCCACGGACCTCGTCGACAACCTCTTGCATGTGCTCGTCTTTGATGCCGAAAGTCCAATCGGGCACCATGTGGCGCGGGTTCGCAATGGGTGTATACGGGAACGCCTGACCAATCACAGCAACAGCCACGCCGTTGATGGTTCGCATTGAATAGGGCTTGAAGACCTGATCCTCAAAGTCTCTGGTGTGCACGTTTTGTGCCAAGAAATCAAGTTTGCCGGCAAAGTCCTTCTCAACAATTTCTTGGACTCGCTCTGCGCCCAAAGTGAATTCCCAGTGGGGACACATCATGTCCACGCCCAGCAATTTGCAAGCGTCAACCATGTCCTGACCGTTGGTCCACAATGCGGTTGCAGAGCCCTGCCATGTGTCTCCGCCGTCCAGCAAAATCGCGTTGGGTCTGCTGGCTCGCATGCGCTTGACCAATGTCGCCAAATGCGCAAAACCGCCCACCTTGCCGTAGGTCCGCGCTGCTTGCTCAAAATCCAGGTAAGTGAAGGCGTGCGCCTCAGCCGTGTTGGGCACAATATTGAAGTGTTTCAACAGCGCTTCTCCCACGATGTGCGGGGGGCGGCCGTACGCCTCAGCGACACCCATGTTGACACTGGGCTCGCGAAAATAGATCGGCTTCAACTGCGCATGGCAATCCGTGAAATGCAAAAAGCTCACATTGCCGAATTTCGGCACCTCGTACAAAAGTTCCGCAGCACGGGCCTTGCCAGCCAACACGTCCTTGTGTGCGAGGGCCATGCCACCAGCGCTGGCAATGGCCAGCATTTGCATGAATTCACGACGTCCGATGCTCATGGAATATTCCTTGTTAATTGAACACTGATATACATAAACCTAAAAAAGCGATGCCACCAAAACGATGGCACCGCTGCAATGCCTGTTACTTGTTCACAGGCGAGTTCGGGTCAAGCAAGAGCGCCACCAAATGACGCACCTGGTCTTGATCTAGGACGCCGTTGTGACCAGCACGAGGCATGTTGGAACAGGCGTTATAAGCACGCGCGTTCCAAATTTTGCCCCATGTGTACTCCACCACCGGCTTGGCGGCGGCACTGCTGGGATCGCTCACGCCACGCAACTTGCCGTAGTTGTAGAGGCTGGGGCCCAAGGTACCGTAAGAGACCTGCTCTTTCGTGATTTGGTGACAGTTGTAGCAGTTGCCACCATTGTTGGACGTGGTCTTGTCTTTCCACGTCATGCCCTTGCCGCTCTCGGCAATCTTGTTGCCTTGTTTCCAATCGCCCATGAAGTTGCCATCTGTGGGCCACTGAATGGCCTTCAAGTTGGCTTCCTCAATGGCCTTGGCTGTCGCGGCGTCGAGGGACTTGCCTGCGACGTCAGCCTCTGAGCACAAACGATTGGAATCGTCCTGCTTCATCCGCTCTGCCTTGGCAATGCCTTTGCTGTGAAACGTCTTGATCGCTTCCGCGGTCAGCTTGTCGTAATCAGCGCTGGACTTTTGAACGGCCGTGCACGCTGTCAAGCCACCCACCAAACCGAGCGCGGCGATAGAAAGTGTCAGTTTTTTCATGTCAGCTCCTTAGCGCTTGATGGCTGGTGCGATGCTCTTGGCACCCTTGGCATTCACACCCATGTAGACACCCAACGCAATGGTGGCATCACCGGCGAAGTCGGGTTCAGGGAAGCGCTGCTGGCGATAGCAATCGTTGATGCGCTTTTGCATGGTCCACATTTGACCGTTGCCCACGCGATAGGCAGGCCAGGCTGCAAAGCCAATACCGTCACCGGGATTCGAGCTCAACACAGGCAAATCTTGCAAGCGAATTCGCTTGCCTTCAGCGCCGTGACACGTGTTGCATGAGAAGTCATGCGTGCTGCTGCGCCAGTAGAAGAGGCGCTTGCCCACTTCGTACATGTCGCGCTCTTTCTCGTGCGCTTGAGGAATGTTGAACGCGAGCCCGCGTGACTGACCAGCAACATAGGTTGCGAGATCGCGCAAATTCGCCTGCTCACCCTTGTTGTAGGGTGTCTTGGCCACATCTGCCGCTTTGATG
>JALQVJ010000025.1 GCA_023260355.1 Burkholderiaceae bacterium
CAAAACGGCACATTGGGGTCACGCTTCAAATCGATGTGGGTGAAGAGGTTTACAACGCCAAACTCAGCAACCTGCACCCCTTGTTCAATCCATCCTTCAAAGGCTAGGCATGTCTGCTCTGACCCCCGAACAACTCCAGACTCTCGCGCACGAGCTTGATCAAGCGCAGCGCACGCGCACCCAGGTGCGGCATTTTTCCAAGCGCTTTCCTGGCATGGCGATCGAAGACGGCTACCGCGTCAGCCGGGCCTGGGTCGCGCACCAAGTGCGTGAGGGTGCGAGAGTGATTGGCCACAAGATCGGCCTCACATCGCGGGCGATGCAACAAGCGAGCCAAATCGACGAGCCTGATTACGGCACGCTGCTGGACCACATGCTGTTTCGGTGTGCGGGACAAGAGACTCTGGCGTTGCCGATGCAAAAATTCATCAAACCGCGCGTGGAGGTTGAACTGGCTTTCGTGCTCAAAGCACCTCTGCAAGGCCCCGACGTGACGGTCGAGCAAGTGCGAGCTGCCACCGCATACGTGACGCCCGCCATCGAGATCATTGACTCGCGCATCGAGCAGTTCGATCGCGATGACGGCTCTATGCGCAAGGTGTATGACACCATCAGCGACAACGCCGCGAACGCAGCCATCGTGGTTGGCGACGCGCGCATCGATCCCAACGCGGTGGACTTGGCATGGTGCGGCGCGGTGCTTCGCCAGAACGGCGTGGTCGAAGAAACCGGCTTGGCCGCCGGCGTCCAAGGTGACCCTGCCATTGGCGTGGCGTGGTTGGCCAACAAACTGGCACCTTGGGGCGAGCGCCTCGAGGCGGGGCACATCGTGTTGGCAGGCTCCTTCACGCGGCCGGTCCCAGCCCAAGTGGGCGATGTGTTCCAAGCCGACTACGGCCCATGGGGCCAACTCCATTTCACTTTTCAATGAGGTCCGCCATGCATACGCCCACCAATACCTTCAAAGCCGCGCTGGCAGCCAAGCAGGCTCAAATCGGCTTTTGGCTCAGCCTCGCCAGTCCTTACAGCACTGAGATTTGCGCCGCCGCTGGTTTCGATTGGCTGCTGATTGATGGCGAGCACGGCCCAATGGATCTCAACACCAAGCTGATGCAACTCCAAGTCATCGCCGCCTACCCCAAGACACATGCCGTGGTGCGCGTCACTGACCACAGCATCAGTCGCATCAAGCAAGTGCTGGACTTGGGTGCCCAAACCGTCCTGGTGCCCATGGTGGACACGGCCGAGCAAGCCGCTGCGCTGGTGGCAGCGATGCGCTACCCGCAAGACGATGGCTTGGGTGGCATCCGTGGCATGGCTGGGGGGCGCGCCTCGCGCTGGGGTCAGTACACCGACTACTACCAGGCTGCCAACCGCGAGGTCTGTCTGCTGGTGCAGGTCGAAACAGTGGAGGGCTTGCGCAACCTCGACGCCATCGCGGGGACCCCGGGCGTGGACGGCGTCTTCATTGGCCCGGCTGACCTGTCTGCGTCGATGGGTCACGTCGGCAATGCAGGGCACCCAGAAGTGCAAGCGGCTATTGATCAGGCCATTGGGCAAATCGTCGCGGCAGGCAAGGCGCCAGGTATCCTCACCGTGGACAACACCCTGGCTCAGCATTACTTGGCCCTGGGCGCCCAGTTTGTTGCGGTCGGGTTGGATACGCAAGTGCTGATGAAGCACGCCAG
>JALQVJ010000061.1 GCA_023260355.1 Burkholderiaceae bacterium
ATGTGTTCATGTAGCACCGTATTGGTGCATTGTCATAAACTTGTCACAATTGCCGGATACAGTCTTGTTGGTTTGCCGTTCCGCCTTCGAGCGGTGTCTTGTATTGAAGAAAGCCCCGAAATGAAAAAAGCTTTGATTCCCTCGTTGTTCGTCTCGTTCTTGGGCTTCTTTGCGGCTGGCACCCTGCAAGCCGCTGACATCACCGGTGCTGGCGCGACGTTCCCCTACGCCGTCTACACCAAGTGGGCTGAAGCCTACAACAGCGCCACGGGCAACAAAGTCAACTACCAAGGCATCGGCTCGTCGGGTGGCATCAAACAAATCAAAGCCAAAACGGTGGACTTCGGCGGCACAGACGCGCCTGTCGAGTCGAGCGTGTTGGAGCGTGATGGTCAGATCCAAATTCCGACGGTGATGGGCGGTGTCACGATCGTGGTGAACCTTCCAGGGCTGAAGTCAGGCGATTTGAAGCTCGATGGCAAGACAGCAGCGGACTTGTTCCGCGGTGCAATTGCCAAGTGGAACGACCCGGCCATCGCCGCATTGAACCCAGGGCTCAAGCTGCCCGCCAAGCCAGTGGTTGTTGCGCACCGGTCTGATGGTTCAGGCACGACGGCCACCATGACAGGGTACTTGGGCATGCAATCTGAGGTATTTGCCAAAGAGGTGGGTGTCGGCAAATCCGTCAATTGGCCCGTCAATGCGGTCGGTGGCAAAGGCAATCCCGGCGTGGCGGCCAACGTCAACAAAATCGTCGGTGCGGTGGGTTACGTTGATATTGCCGATGCTTTGAAAAATGGCATGACCTTCGCAGCACTCAAAAATAAAGCCGGACAATTTGTGGTGCCAAGCCAAGAGGCCGTGGCAGCAGCTGCTGCAGGCGCGGATTTCAACGTCAAAGGGATGGCGCCCGATTTGTTGGATCAGGCAGCACCAACAGCATGGCCCATCACGACTGCGACCTATGTGATCGCCTACGCCAAGGGCAAGGATGCGAGTCGCCAAAAAGGCGTGGTCGATTTCTTCAAGTGGTCATTGAATAACGGACAAAAGATGGCCACAGAGCTGGGCTTCGTCCCCCTGCCACCCAATGTGGTGAAGATGGTCGAGCAGGAAATGACCAAGATCCAGTGATGGGGCAGGGCCAACCTTGGCCCATGTCTTTGTACAACCTAGATCCAAACCCAATTGGAATTGCCCGTGAATACTGTGAATGAAGCACCCATGGACAGTGATGATCTGATGCACGCTGCCCAAGTGGCTCGATTCCGCCGGCAGGATCGAGCCTTTCACTTGTCAACGATGGCGTTGGCCGTTTTGGTTTTGGCAGCGCTCGTGGGCACCCTGGTTGCCCTGGCGATTCAGGCCATGCCAGCGTTCGAGGAGTTCGGCACTGCATTTTTGTGGACCAACGTTTGGAGTGTTCCTGACGAGGAGTTTGGCGCCCTTGCTGCGATCTACGGAACGGTGATCACGTCCACCATTGCGTTGCTATTGGCAGTGCCCATCAGTTTTGGTATTGCCATCTTCTTGACAGAAACCTGTCCCGCTTGGCTGCGACGGCCGCTTGGCACAGCGATCGAGTTGTTGGCTGGGGTGCCCTCGATTGTTTATGGCATTTGGGGTTTGTTTATCTTCGCGCCCTTGTTTGCTGAGTATGTGCAGCCGCCCTTGCAAGCAGCGCTGGGTGATGTGCCTTTGATCGGTGGGTGGTTCGCAGGGCCTCCGATTGGCGTGGGTATTTTGACCGCCAGCATCATCCTGGCATTGATGGTGATTCCGTTCATCGCTTCAGTGATGAGAGACGTGTTTGAGACAGTGCCCGATGTGCTCAAGGAGTCAGCCTATGGGCTCGGGTGCACAACTTGGGAAGTGGTGCGAAACGTGGTGTTGCCCTACACGCGCGTGGGCGTTATCGGCGGCATCATGCTGGGTCTTGGGCGTGCGTTGGGAGAGACCATGGCCGTGACTTTCGTGATCGGCAACGCCAATCGAATCGTGGGCAGTTTGTTTTCGCCTGGCACATCGATTGCATCCACTCTGGCCAACGAGTTTGGCGAGGCTGAGCCGGGTCTGCATATCTCATCGCTCTTTGCCTTGGGTCTGGTGCTGTTCGTGCTGACATTTGTGGTGCTCGCGATTTCTCGTTGGCTGATTCGACGCAACGCCGGCGCCGACGCCGTGTAAGGCTGGGAGCAAATTTCATGGATTTATATCGCCGCCGCCTCTGGAGAAATCGCATTGGCATGACCCTCTCGATGGTCGCTATGTCGATCGGTTTGGTCGCCTTGATGTGGATTTTGTGGACACTCTTTTACCGTGGGTTCTCTGCTTTGAGCTGGGATCTGTTCACCCAAGACACGCCCGCCCCAGGTAGTGAGGGCGGTGGTTTGCGCAACGCCATCGTCGGCAGTGGATTGATTCTGTTGGTGTCGACGCTGATCTCGACGCCAGTTGGTATTTTGGCGGGCATCTATTTGGCTGAGTACGGCAAGGTGTCCAAGTTTGCATCGATGACTCGCTTTGTCACGGACATCATGTTGTCTGCGCCATCGATTGTGATTGGCTTGTTTGTGTATGCGTTGTTCGTGGCGACCATGGGTGGATTTTCCGGCTGGGCTGGCTCTGTGGCGTTGGCATTGATTGCCATTCCGGTGGTGGTGAGAACGACGGAAAACATGCTGAAACTTGTGCCAACCAACCTGCGCGAGGCAGCCTTCGCGTTGGGTGCACCCCGTTGGAAAGTGTCTCTGTCGGTGAGCCTAAGGGCGGTGCAGGCCGGTGTCGTGACGGGTGTCTTGCTGGCCGTCGCACGCGTCACAGGTGAAACAGCGCCGCTGCTGTTCACTGCCTTGAACAACCAGTTCTTTAGCACCGATATGTCACACCCCATGGGCAACTTGCCAGTGGTGATCTACCAGTTTGCCATGAGCCCCTACGAAAACTGGGTCGATCTGGCCTGGGCGGGCGCGCTCTTGATCGCGATGGTCGTGTTGGGCCTCAACGTTGGGGCAAGGGTTGTCTTTCGCAAGAAGGGCAAGCGATGAACGCTTGCTCAATTTCAAAAGATTTTGTTGTCATTTTTGTCGCCGGAGCAGTTCATGCCTCTCACTCAAACCGATAAGTCCGAAGTGCCAGCGCTGCGCATTCGAAATTTGAATTTCTTCTACGGGGATTTTCAGGGGCTCAAGAACGTCAACCTCGACATCGCCGAAGGCAAGGTCACCGCGTTCATCGGTCCATCTGGTTGTGGCAAGTCAACGCTATTGCGGACTTTGAACCGCATGTACTCTTTGTATCCTGGACAAAGAGCAGAGGGTGAAATCTTGCTGGACGGCAAGAATATTCTGGATAGCAAGCAGGATCTCAACCTGTTGCGTTCTCGCGTGGGCATGGTGTTCCAAAAGCCCACGCCGTTTCCGATGTCGATCTACGACAACATCGCGTTCGGCGTTCGCCTTTACGAAAACCTGTCCAGCAGCGAAATGGATGATCGGGTGGAGTGGTCACTGCACAAAGCCGCGATTTGGGATGAAGTCAAAGACAAGCTCAACCAAAGTGGCCTGTCACTCTCTGGCGGGCAGCAGCAGCGCCTGTGTATTGCGCGCAGCGTTGCCGTGAAGCCCAAGGTGTTGTTGCTTGACGAACCCACCTCTGCGCTCGATCCAATTTCAACTGCCAAGGTCGAAGAACTGGTGGCGGAATTGAAAGAGGACTACACGATCGCGATCGTGACCCACAATATGCAACAGGCCGCCCGAGTCTCAGACTACACCGCGTACATGTATTTAGGCGAGCTGGTAGAGTTTGGTGAAACTGAGCAAATTTTCTTCAAGCCCAAGCGCAAAGAGACAGAAGACTACATCACAGGAAGGTTTGGTTAACATGCCCGAAAAACATACCCTCAGTCAGTTCGATGACGACCTGAATCACATCTCCAGTTTGGTGATGGAGATGGGTGGCGTGGTCGAGCTTCAGTTGCGCCAGGCGGCGCAGGCCTTGGTCAATATGGATCTACAAATCGCGGATCTGGTGCAGGAGCGCGAAGCAATGGTCAATGACTTCGAAGTCCAGCTCGATCACGAAATCACTTCCGTGATCAGTCGCCGCCAGCCTGCCGCGCGTGATTTGCGTTTGTTGATGGCCATGTCGCGCATCACGTCGAACTTGGAGCGTGCGGGCGACGAGGTGCATCGCATGGCCCGCATGGTCAAACTCATCCTGGAGAGTGGTTTCCAGCGTTCTCTGCCAGCTGGAGAGTTGCATGTCGCCGCCGAGATGGCCTCGGTCTTGCTCCGCCGATCATTGGATGCTTTCGCACGCCAAGATGCGCACATGGCGCTATCGATCATCAAAGAAGACGATGCGTTGGACAACGAGTACAACGGATTTTTGCGCAAGTTGATGACCTACATCATGGAAGATCCGCGCACGATTTCCCCCAGCATCAACCTCTTGTTTTTGGCCAAAGCGATTGAGCGTGTGGGTGACCACGCCAAGAACATCGCGGAGTCCACCATTTACGTGGTGGAGGGCGAAGACGTTCGCCACACGGCGCGGGCCAAGCTCGATACCATCGTCCGCTGATGGGGGCAGCCGGCCATTCGGCACGTGTATTGGTGGTCGAGGACGAGCCTTCGATCGCTGAGATGGTCGGCCTGCACTTGCGGCATGCGGGGTACGAAGTCTCTTTTGCGATCAACGCAGAAGAGGCCCGCCGCGCAGTGAGTTTGCAGCCGCCAGACCTGGTGTTGCTTGATTGGATGTTGCCCGGGCAAAGCGGCGAGTCTTTGCTTCGGCGTTGGCGCTCAGACGTCCCCACTCGTGACCTGCCGGTGATTTTGCTGACAGCCAAATCGTCTGAACATGACAAGGTTACAGGCCTTGAAGCGGGCGCAGACGATTACGTGACCAAACCATTTTCGAACAAGGAATTGATCGCCCGAATCAATGCGATGCTCCGGCGCTTTCGACCGGCAGAGCCCAAGGACGTGTTGTCGCTTG
>JALQVJ010000113.1 GCA_023260355.1 Burkholderiaceae bacterium
CGGCCCCCCGGTCCGGCTCCTCACCACCCCCCAGGCCAGGAGGGCCAACGCCCCCACGGTGCCCAGGAGGCGCGGGTCCAGGAGGGAGCCCACCACCGGGATGGCGTTGAAGGAGTAGTCCGGCGACAGGGTGCCGTCAGAGATGGTGGAGTGGCAATGGAGGTCAGCGTTCACAACTCGATTTTAGGGGGCGGACCAGATCGGCGCCGAAACAGGTCTTTGAGCGAGCCCCAGAGCGGGTCGAGACAGAGGCCAACGGCTGGCTCAGCCCAGGGCATGGCTCCAACCAAGGCGCGGGAGACTCCGCCGGTGATGGCTTCATTCGTCTGCCATCCCCTCGATCATGAATTGCAACTTGCGCTGCCCCCTGAACTCATTGATGTCCAAGCGAAACGCCAAATGCGCTGGGCTTGGAACCGGCTCCGTTCGACCGAACCAAATCGCATCCACCGTCTCGCCCAAGTGGTCGAGCTTCATCTGCAAATGGCCAGACCCCACGACCCGCTGAGACACCACCGGCAAGACATCGCTGAAAACGGGTGCAGCAAAGCCCTGGCCCCACACCGGTTGAGACAGCAGCTCCGCTGTGGCGACGCTGCGCTCATGGGCGTGCAGTGGGCCATCGGTCTCGATCTCGCGGGTCAGGGTGTGCGGGTCGAGCCAAGTTTGGGCAACTGTTTGAAAGGCGTGTTCAAACTCGTCCAGGGCGTCGGCATGGATGGTGCAACCTGCGGCCATCGCGTGACCGCCAAACTTGATCAACACGCCGGGGTGCTGCTTGGCCACCCAGTCCAGCGCATCGCGCAAGTGAAAGCCAGGGATGCTGCGCCCAGAGCCCTTGAGCTCCTCTTCGTGCCCCTCTGCGCCACTGGCGGCGAAGACAAACGTTGGGCGGTGCCACTTTTCTTTCAGGCGAGACGCCACGATGCCGACCACCCCTTCGTGAAAGTCAGGGTCAAACACGCACAGGGCGGGAGGTGGTAACTCGTCGTCGCTGAACATCGACTCCGCCAGCATCTGTGCTTGTTCGCGCATGTCACTTTCAATCGCTCTGCGCTCTCGGTTGATGGCATCCAACTGCAGGGCCAGTGTTTGCGCGCGTTCGGGGTCATCGGTGATCAAGCACTCAATGCCCAGCGTCATGTCGCTGAGTCGTCCGGCTGCATTGATTCGGGGGCCCAGGACAAACCCAAAGTCCTGGCTCGTGGCCACGCGCGCCTCTTTGCCGCCGATTTGAAACAGCGCCGCCAGACCCGCTGGGCATTGCCCAGCGCGGATGCGTTTCAATCCCTGTGCGACCAAGCGCCTGTTGTTGGCGTCGAGCTTCACCACATCGGCCACGGTACCCAGTGCCACCAGTGGCAACAGCGCGTCCAGCCGTGGTTGGGTGTCGGTGGTGAAGCGTCCTGCTGCGCGCAACTGCGTTCGCAAATGCAGCAGCACATAAAACATCACGCCGACGCCCGCCAAAGACTTGCTGGCAAAGCCGCATGCCGGGAGGTTGGGGTTGACGATGGCATCTGCGGCCGGCAGTTGGATGCGGCCATCGATCACGGCGCACAAATGGTGGTCTGTCACCAACACTTGCAATCCCAGCTGCTTGGCGGCGGCCACGCCTTCGATGCTGGCGATCCCGTTGTCGACGGTGATCAAAAGTTGGGCGCCCGTGGCGGCCACGCGTTGGGCCAAGGTCGGGGTCAGCCCATAGCCGTCTTGCACCCGGTCAGGCACCAAATAGTTCACTGACTTTGCACCTAGCGCACGCAAGCCGCGCATCGCGACCGCGCAGGCGCTGGCGCCGTCACAGTCGTAATCCGCGACGATGCAGATGCGCGTGTCGTTGGCGATTGCCTGGGCCAGCAACTGGGCGGCTGCGTCGATATTCAGCAGATCACTGGGTGGCAGCAAGTGCGCCAAGCCCTCGTCGATCTCGCTTGGGGTATGCACACCGCGGCTGGCATACAAGCGCGCCAGGAGGGGGTGCGTACCAGCTTGCTCCAGTTCACGCGCCAGTTCGGCATGGGGTTCGCGCCTAACGATCTTCATGGCAACAGATCCATCCACTGTTTCGGGCGGCGTTGCCCCAAGCGGCGCCACCACGCACTCGGTCGCTGCGAGAGCAGGCGCGAGCTCGCCGACTGACACAACACCAAGTCGGCGTTGGGGTGCAGCGCCAGTTGTTGCCCAATCCAAGCATCTGCGTGCTGCCACGCCTCTACCAAGTGGTCGCTGAGCGCCAAGATGTCGGCGCACACACAATCTCGTGTGGGCCCTGCCGGCGCCACCCAAGGACCCGCGCCGTGGTACCAAATCGAGTTGACAGCCGGCAACCTTTGCGCTGCCCGCTGATCATGCACAGGGTGGTCATAAAACAGCATTTGGGCCTCGTTTTGCAGGCGGCGCAGCAGCCGAGTGGCTTCAGCGTTTTGCGGCACATCTGGCAAATGATCGCTCAACTCTGCGTTGGCCATGCGCGCTGGACTCGGTGCGACCAAAGCGTCGAATACGGCGCCCTTGGCCAGCCACAGTGTGGGGCTGACCCAATGCAAGGCGATGCCGTCTTCAAGTGCGAAGGGTTGCAACGCAGCCATGAGCGCCTGGGAGTGCTCGGTGCTGAGGCGCAGTTGGGCGGGATCGTCCATGCGCACACCCGTCATGTTGATGTCCCAGTGGCAGGGGCTGATCAGGGCCCAAGATCCCTCAGGGGTCAGATCCAGCTGGCGAGCATACCAAGCGCCCCACGGTACCGGCGCCGCCACGTCCAGCTGCCAGCCCAGCGCTTGTGCATGCCATCGCTCGGCGGGACTCAACAGATCGCGACTCGAGTGGGCGGTGCGTTGCTGTGTGCGCCAGCGGCCCAAAGTCTCGGATAAGTGGGGCAGTGTCAAAGCCGGCGCACCCACAGGCCAGTCGGCATTGGCGAGAATGAGCAAAGGGGAGTTGGAGGTGTTCTGCACAGTGCACCAAGAATGCCACAATGTAGGCATCAAAAATCAGCAAGAGTATGAATATCCCTTACGAGTTTCGGATTGGCTGGCGCTATACGCGTGCCTCGCGTGCAACGCGCCGCAACGGCTTCATTTCGTTCATTTCCGGGGTGTCCATGGCGGGCATTGCCCTGGGTGTTGCGGCACTCATCGTGGTGCTGTCCGTGATGAACGGCTTTCAGTCCGAAGTGCGCGACCGCATGTTGAGCGTCTTGCCACACGTTGAGGTCATGCGCGCCGACGGCGAACCCATGCAAGCCAGCGACGCAGTGATGCGCGCGGCCATGGACCAGCCCGGTGTGGTGGCCGCGGCGCCGTACGTGCAAGCACAGGCCTTGGTGGCGCGCGGCGACGCCACCACCGGCGTGATCATGCGCGGCATTGACCCCGAGTTGGAAATGGGTGTCACCGCGCTGGCCAATGGCCAAAGCGGCGCCGCGCTCAAGGCGCTGCAGCCCGGCGAATTCGGGGCCGTCTTGGGGCAAGACCTCGCGCGCCAATTGCGTGTCGAGGTGGGTGACAAAATCACACTGGCCTTGCCCAGCGCGCAGTCCACACCCGTGGGCGTGATCCCACGATTCAAAGCGCTCACGGTGGTGGGGCTTTTTTATTCGGGACACTTTCAATATGACAGCAGCTTGGTTTACACCCATATCAGTGACGCGCAGCGGCTGATGCGTCTGTCTGGGCCAAGTGGGGTGCAACTGAGGTTGGCGGATCTGCACGAAGCGCCCAGTTTGGCAAAGCAATTGGATGTGAAGCTAGGCAGCGCCTATTGGGTGAGCGATTGGACGCAGCAAAACCGCAATTGGTTTGCAGCCGTCAAAGTCGAAAAACGCATGATGTCGATCATCTTGACGCTGATTGTTGCAGTCGCGGCGTTCAACTTGGTCAGCACCTTGGTCATGACGGTCACAGACAAACAGGCCGACATTGCGATTCTTCGAACGCTTGGTGCCACGCCGAGATCCATCCTTTGGATTTTTGTGGTGCAAGGCGCCACGGTGGGGGTGCTTGGGACCTTGATCGGTGGGCTGCTGGGCCTTGCACTGGCGTGGGAGATCGGAAGTTTGGTGTCGTGGATCGAGGCGCTGTTTCGCTTCCAATTTTTGCCGCAAGACATTTACCTGATCAGCCGCTTGCCCAGCGACCCAAGGGCAGACGACATCGTCCCTGTGCTGGTCACGTCATTGATTTTGGCGTTGGTTGCGACCTTGTATCCGAGCTGGCGCGCCAGTCGCACGCAACCTGCGGAGGCCTTGCGCTATGAATAAGGCCGTGCCCATCATCGAAGCCATTGGCTTGCAGCAGCGCTTCAGTGACGCCGAGCGCGAGGTCCAGGTTTTGCGTGGCATCGATTTGCAAGTGTTTGCTGGTGAGGTGCTGGCGGTCATGGGCGTGTCCGGATCGGGCAAAAGCACGCTGTTGCATTTGCTCGGAGGGCTCGACAAGCCTGTGGCGGGCCAGGTGCTTTGGTCAGGCCAAAACATCCAATCATGGAGCCTGAACGAGCAAAGCGAGCGCCGCAACCAAGGCTTGGGTTTTGTCTATCAGTTCCATCACTTGTTGGCCGAGTTCAAGGCTTGGGAGAACGTCGCCATGCCGTTGTGGATCAGACGCGAGTCGCCTGCAGCATCGCGTGCACGCGCTGAGAGCGTTTTGGCGCAAGTCGGCCTGGCCCATCGTGCTGAGCACAAACCCAGCCAGCTCTCTGGCGGTGAGCGCCAGCGCGTCGCCCTGGCGCGCGCCCTGGCTGGACAACCGCAGTGTGTGCTGGCCGACGAGCCCACTGGCAATCTGGATCGCGAAAGTGCGTCCCAAGTGTTTGAGCTGATGGTGCGATTGGCGAGGGACTCGGGCACCGCGTTTGTCATCGTGACCCACGACGCAACCTTGGCCGCTCAGTGCGATCGCACCTTGCGTTTGGAGCAGGGGCGCTTGGTTGCTGCCTGACAGTCTCTGAGCACATGTGGATCGACACGCATTGCCATTGGGACGCCGCAGAGCTGCATGCCGTTGCCGCACAACGGCGTGAGGTTGCCCGAGCGCGCGGTGTCGCCCTCGCCGTCGTCCCTGCAGTCTCCAAGTCCACTTGGCTCGCCTGCCGCAGCTGGGCGCAGCAACACGGCGATGTGTACGCACTCGGCATACACCCCTTGTTCGTTGCCGATGCGGATTTCGGCGACTTGGATGCCCTTGAGGCGGAGCTGGAGGCGCATCAACACGACCCCCGATTGGTCGCCGTCGGTGAGATTGGTCTTGATGGGTTTGTCGACCCGCCATACAGCGGTGCGGCTTGGGACAAGCAATGGCGGTTCTTTGTGGCTCAACTCAAACTCGCCAAACGCTTTGGTCTGCCGGTTGTTTTGCATGTGCGCTCGGCTGTAGATGCCGTGCTGAAGGGCTTGAGGCAAGTCGGCGTGGAGGCGGGGATTGCCCATGCCTTCAACGGCAGCGATGCGCAAGCCCAAGCCATCGCGCGCCAAGGCTTGGTCATGGGCTTTGGTGGTGCGTGTACCTTTGATGCGGCGCGCCGTTTGCGCCACTTGGCTGCGACGCTGCCAGCCGAGCAGATCGTCATGGAAACCGATGGCCCTGACATTCCGCCGCAATGGTTGTACGTCACCAAAGACGCCCGAAGTGCGGGCCAACCGCAAGGCTTGAATGCCTCTGATGAATTGCCCGCCATCGCCCGTGTGGTGGCAGATTTGCGAGGTGTGGACACCTCGGCATGGGCCCAACAAACCACGGCCAATGCATGCCGTGCCTTGCCTCGAATGAAAGTGTGGATAGATGAGCACGCCAGCTGACAAACCGCAAGACGTGTTGCCCGAGGTCTCGATTTCCGAAGACCGTGGTGTGCGATATTTGCATTTGGATTCGCCCTGGGTGCAAGGCGCGATGCGCATTCAGCGCCCTTTAGAGCTCGAGCTGGAGTATGTGCGCCGCATGCTGGGCTGGCTCTTGTTTGTCGACCCCGACACCGTGGGAGGTCGTCGGGCCGTGCAGTTGGGGCTGGGCTCAGCCGCCTTGTCCAAGTTTTGTGCGCTCAAGTTGGACATGAAAACCACGGCGGTCGAGCTCAACCCCCAAGTGGTCTCGGTGTGTCGGCAGTGGTTTCAACTGCCGCCAGACACCCCGCAACTCAACGTGGTCTTGGCGAACGCCAATGATTGGGTGCGCCAAACCGATGAGATTGGCAAGGTGGATCTGTTGCACATCGATTTGTACGATCACGAGGCGGCAGGCCCAGTGCTCGATGACGCTGACTTTTATGGTGCTTGCCGGCGCTTGCTCGCGCCAGAGGGCGCTTTGGTGATCAACTTGTTCGGTCGCCATTCCAGTTTTGCGCACAGCATGCGGCAGCTGAGCGAGGTGTTTGATCCTGAGTGTTTGTGGGCGTTTGATCCCACCCGAGAGGGCAACACCGTGGTCATGGCATTCCAGCATCCACCCGAGTTGAGCGCCGCCGTCGCCAACGCACGCGCGACCAAAATCCGCCATTACTGGGGCCTGAAAAATGGCGACTGGGTTCAGCGGCTGCGCACCTGGGAGCCCGCTTGAGCGCGCGGCGAGCGTTGCTGTCAAAATAGCCGCAGCGCGTGCGCGTTGAATCCTAAGCCACGCCCCTATCGTCCCATCGGTCAACATGCAATTTCACACCCTCAGAGCCAGCCTGCATAACGAAGTCCACGCCCGCCCACCAGAGCCGGTGCACGTGCCAGTTGCCGTATCGCACTGGGTGATGTGGCTGGACGAGGCGGCCAAGGTCCGGGCGCAAAGCCACTTGAAGCAACTGCTAGACGCCCACCACATCAGCGTCGACCCCAAAGCCACGCACGTGCGCGCCGACCTTGGGGCCTACCGTCTGCGTTGGGAAATGCACACTGAATTTGTCAGCCTCACCGTGATGCGAGGGCTTGACGGCGGTCAATGCGATGGCCCCGAAGGCTTGCCCACGGCGGCCAGCGCCGTGCCCAAAGACTGGTTGGCAGGCTTGCCCGGCGAGTGCTTGTGCGCCATGCATGTCACAGCGGTTGACGAGGGGTCAACGGCCATTGCCAACGCGGTGCGTGCGACGCTGCAAGAGTCATCGCTGTCGGGCTCATCGGTCGCTGGGGGGCAGGCGGTCGTGCTCGCTGACTTTGCGTTGCAAGCCGATGGATTCACACACACCTTGGTGCTGGTCAAGTCACTCACCCCGCGGCGTTTGGGACGCTTGATTCAGCGATTGCTCGAGATCGAAACCTACCGCATGGCGGCACTGATGGGCTTGCCCGTCGCCCGAGAGAGCGCGGCCTTGCTCAGCCAAGGCGAAGTCGAACTCGCAGACTTGGCCTCTTCAATCCGATCGGCGTCGGTTGAGCACGAGAGCGATCTGCTGGATCGCCTCACCCAACTTGCCGCTGGTATCGAGGGGCATTACGCCGCGACCCATTCGCGCTTTTCCGCCAGCAGCGCCTACTTTGAGTTGGTGCGCCAGCGCATTGCTGACTTGTCTGAAGTGCGGCTTGATGGCATGCAGTCGATCAAGGATTTCATGGATCGCCGCCTGAGTCCTGCAATGAACACCTGCGCATGGGCGATGCGCCGGCAACAAAGCTTGAGCGAGCGCATCTCCCGCACCAGCAATCTGTTGCGCACGCGTGTCGAAATCGAACAACAAGAGGGCAACCAGGCCTTGCTCAACACCATGAACCAACGCCAGGGCTTGCAGCTCAAACTGCAGTCCACCGTGGAGGGCTTGTCGGTTGCCGCGATCACCTACTACATGACGGGCTTGGTGGGGTATTTGGCCAAGGGTGCCAAATCGCTGGGCTGGCCTTTGAGCCCCGATCTCACCATGGCCGCTTCGGTGCCAATTGTTGCGTTGGGTATGTGGTGGTTTTTGCGCCGCTTGCATCGACGCCTTCATATGCAAGCAAAATAGTCGCGCACTTAACCTAATCAGCGCCCACGTGAAAGACACCATTCGCATCCAACCCCTGAACGCGTGGCGCGGCACGTCCGATTGCCTCAGTTGTGGTGTCCGCGAAATGGTCTTGTTCGCTGACCTCACACCCGAAGACTTTGAGCACATCCATGCGCCCATCGATGACATGGAGTTCAAGGCGGGCGACACATTGCAATCGACTGGCGATACCGCCCCAAGCGTGATGACCTTGCGCGCTGGTATTGTCAAATTGGTGCGCGGCACCATTGACGGCCGCCAGCGCATCGTGCGGGTCTTGCGCACCGGTGATGTCATCGGCCAAGAGGCCATTGTGGGTGGCAGATATGAAAACGATGCAGTGGCGCTCACTGATGTCAAAGTCTGTCGCATTCCCATTGCGGTGATTCAAAACCTCATAGAGAACACACCGCGCCTGCACCAGCGCCTGATGGAAAAGTGGCACCGCAGTCTGCAAGACGCGGATGATTGGCTCGCAGACCTCAACTTTGGCAGCGCACGGCAACGGGTGGCTGGGTTGGTTAGAAAAATGCGTGCCAGCGGTGACGCCAGTGTTGTGACCCTGTTCTCGCGGGAGGACATGGGTGCCATGCTCGACCTGAAACTGGAAACCGTCTCGCGCACTGTCAATGCGTTCGTGCGCGAGGGCATGCTCGAGCCTTTGGATAAATCGGGTCGCATCTATCGCATCGTGGACGCCGATTTGCTGTCAGACCCGGATCGCGAATGACCCTCAGTCCACGGGCCTGGGGCTTGATCTTCGCGATGGCGGGGGCCATCGGCTTCAGTGGCAAAGCCATTTTGGTCAAGCTCTCTTACCGCTATGGCGTGGATGCCGCGCAGGTGATTTTTTATCGCATGGCGTTGGCGCTGCCATTGTTTCTGGCGCTGTCGTGGTGGGCCGGTCGAGGCGCGGCGGCGCTCTCACGGCGGCAATGGCTGATGGTTTGCAGCTTGGGTTTTTCGGGCTACTACTTGGCCAGCATGCTGGATTTCATGGGCCTGCAGCATATCTCGGCCAGCCTCGAGCGCTTGATCCTTTACCTCACGCCAACCATTGTCATCTTGCTCACTTGGTGGCGCTTTGGTCGGCGCGCCAACGGCGCGCAATGGCTGGGCATGGCGATCAGCTACTTGGGTGTCGTGGTGGTGTTTGGTCACGAGTTGCAAGTCGAAGGCTGGGAGACGGCTTGGGGCGGCCTCTTGGTGTTGCTCAGCACGTTCAGCTATGCCTACTACTTGATGTACAGCGGCGAGATGATCCGAGAGATCGGCTCCATTCGGCTGGTTGGACTCGCCAGCTCGGTGGCCTGCCTGTTGTGCATGGTGCAACTGCCCGTGGTCAGTTCACTTGCAGCGATTCAAGTGCCTTGGCAAGTCATCGCGCTGGCGGCATTGAACGCCGTGCTGTGCACAGTGGCACCGGTGCTGTTGGTGATGCTGGGCATCGAGCGCCTGGGTGCTGGACTGGCCTCGCAGGTCGGCATGATTGGGCCGCTCAGCACCATATCGATGGGCATTTGGATACTGGGCGAACCCTTCAATGCCTGGATTGGCGCAGGGACAGCATTGGTGATTTCCGGGGTCGCTTGGGCTTCATATCGTGGCCAGACGGTGCGCGTTGCCACCACCAAGTAGCGGCGGCTGGCAGATTACATGGTGGGTGCAGCTGCTCGGGCAGCAAAGGCAAAGTTGAGAGGCCGTGAGCGTGCACATCGATGGGCGCGCCCATTCCGAACTCAATTCACACGATTGGGTTGGGGCCGAGACGAGACCCAAATGCCGATCAAAATCAAGGCAAACGCCACGTAGTGGTACCAGTGCGGTGTCTCATCGAGCGCCAAGGTCGACATCACTGCCGCGAAGACGGGGGTCAAGCTGGCGAAAAACACCGCAATGTTCGGCCCCGCCTTGGCCACCCCTACGCCCCAACAGCGGTAGGCGATCAACGCTGGACCCACGCCCACGTAGATCAGTGCCAACCACACACCCCAGTCCCAGCCCATGTGGGGCACGTCCGCACCAAACTGTGGCAGCACCCACCATTCGAGCGCGGTTCCCAAACCGGACCACACAATCCCGATCACCATCTGAATCCACAAAAACGGCCCCCAGTGCGCGCTCAATGCGCTCTGGGCGGGCGTGGGCTTTGCCAGCAACCAGCTGTACGCCGTCCAACCCAATGTCGCCAGCAACATCCAAGCGTCACCCGGCACCAACTGGATGCTCAACAACTTGCTCAATTCACCCCGAGACAGCACCAGAAAAACGCCGCACAGCGTGAACAACACAGCCAGCAAGCTGTGTCGCTGCACAGGGACTTTGTAAAAAATACGCCCCGCCAGCAGCATCCAAAACGGCATGATGCTCGCCACCAGCGTGACGTTGATGGGCGTGGACGTGTTGAGCGCCAGATATTGGAACGAGTTGTAGGAGAACATGCCGGTCAATCCCAGCAGCATCAGACGTGGCAGGGCTTGGCGCACCAAGGCGCGGTGGTGCCAAATGCGCCACCCAATGGGCGCCAACAACGCAGTTGCCACTACCCAACGCAACATATTCAGCGTCATCGGTGGCACTTGGTTATTCATCAAGCGACCGACGATCGCGTTGCCGGCCCACATCAGTGGAGGAATCAGCAACAAGCTGGCGGTCGCGGTGGAGAGGCGGTTGTTCATGGGCGCCACTGTAGCGCGATTTGCACCGCCCACACCAAATCGCACTTGTCGCGCACGACTGTCAGAGCCCAAAAGCGCTGGGCTTTGACTGGGCATGCACAGGTGACTCACCTTCAAAGCAAGTCTCTGGCATGATGCGCTTCCCTGTTGAATATCTCTCAATTTCCCGCTTCAAGGAGCCCCAGCCATGCCGACTGTCAACGCGATTCAAATCAACGCCCAGGGCGCTGCTGATGTCATGAAATGGACGCAAGTCGAGGTCGGAGATCCCGGTCCCGGCGAAGTCCTGATCCGCCACGAGGCTGTTGGTCTGAACTACATCGACGTGTACCACCGCATGGGCCTGTACCCCCTGCAAATGCCCAGTGGCATTGGCATGGAGGGCGCCGGTGTGGTTGAAGCGGTGGGCGAGGGGGTGAACCACATCCAGCGAGGCGATCGCGTCGCGTATGCCGCCAACCCACCTGGCAGCTACGCAGAGATGCGCGTCATGCCTGCCATGAACGTCTGCCGCTTGCCCGATGCCATCGACTTCGAAACCGGCGCCGCCATGATGCTCAAGGGCTTGACCGCGCAGTATCTGCTCAAGAAAACCCGCCCAGTTGAGGGTCTCGAGCCAGGGGATCATGTCCTCTTCCATGCCGCTGCAGGCGGGGTGGGCCTGATCGCTTGTCAGTGGGCCAAAGCCTTGGGGTTGCAGTTGATTGGTACTGCCGGTTCTGATGAAAAATGCGCGTTGGCCAAAGCCCACGGCGCGGCGCACGTGATCAACTACAACACGCAAGACTTCGTCGCCGAAGTCAAAGAGATCACGGGCGGTCGCGGCGTCAAAGTCGTTTATGACTCTGTGGGCAAAGACAGAAAACCCTGACAAGATGCCGTCCATTGTTCCTGCCAGAGATGATGATGGTGCTGGTTATGTTACAGCATCAAACATGTACTATGGGCAATATTTAAATATTGATGGTGACGAGACTAAGGATAACCATCAACTAATTATGCAGTACCGTGGTGTTGCTTATCAGCCAGAGGTTGATATGGCAATTGAAGACATTACAGGTGAGGCAATTTCTACATCAGAACTCAAACAAAACGTTGATATCAATTTGGATAACGTTGATGGGGTTTCTGAATCTATTAAGAAACAAATCAAA
>JALQVJ010000162.1 GCA_023260355.1 Burkholderiaceae bacterium
TACAAGCTGCCAGCGAGCCAGTCACCTATGCGCAAGTGCGTGCGGTGGTTGACCAGCGTTGTGTGTCATGCCACGGCGCAGCGTTGCAGCTCAAAAACGTCCGGCTGGATAGTGCGGAATGGCTTAGCAAACACGCTCAAAACGTATACCAGCAAGTCGTGGTGACTCGACAAATGCCGATGAACAACGCGACAGGCATCACGGAAGCCGAGCGTGCGCTGATCGGGCGTTGGTTCCAAGAGGGCGCGCGCACCGATTGACCCAGCTGGCGCCGCCAAGGCGCCGATAGGGGTGCACCGCGCGTCGCCGTGAGTGAGGGCGAAAAATAGGCCACCATGTCAATCCGCAACGGCGTGGTGTGCGTGCGTCAGTCTGAATGCCTGCCGACAGGGGCGTGATTTTTATGCGCCGGGTGCGCCGTCTGCGCCACAGGATCCTTCACGGCGACTCACCGGTCGATGCATCACGCGCCCTTTCGCGGCAAGCCCGCCGCTCTTGAGATCCGATCGATACGGCACACAACAGCGACCAGACTGTCTACATCGCACGACCCTGGACGCAAGCCCTGCACCGTCCTGAGAGCCTATTCACTGTCGCGGTGCGTTGCGCACACACCCAAATCAACCGGTCCGGGTTTGGGCGCACCGCATGCGTGCGCCGGGCAAAAAAATACCCCTCATGTGAGGGGTATTTTGACCAAGACTCAGCCGGGGCTGAGTGGTGCGATCAACTGATGCAGCGGCTCACTTCGCTTCGTCACGGCCCGGCAGGACCAGGTTCAAGACGATGGAGAGGAAAGCTGCAGGCAACAAGCCGCTGGACAGCAGGATCTTGGCAGTGGGGCCCAAGTGCTGGAGCGCTTCAGGGACTTGTTGCAGACCCAAGCCCAGTGAGAGACTGACCGCGAAGATCAACATGTTGCGATGGTTCCAGTTGACGTCGGACAACATGCGGACACCTGAGGCCACCACCATACCGAACATCACGACCACGCCGCCACCCAAAACGCTGATGGGCATCGTAGAAATCAGCGCGCCAATTTTGGGAACCAAGCCGCAGAGGATCAAGAAGACTGCGCCGTAACTCACGATGCGGCGACTCATCACCCCCGTCATAGCGACCAAACCCACGTTTTGGCTGAAGGACGTGTTGGGCAATGCACCAAACAAGCCCGCCACTGCAGTGCCCAAACCGTCAGCGAAGGTGCCGCCAGAGATTTCACGGTCAGTGGCCTCGCGGCCTGCACCACCTTTGGTGATACCCGAGATATCCCCCACCGTCTCCACGGCAGATACGATGGCCATGAAACACATACCAATCACAATGGCCCAGTTGACTTCCCAACCCCACTTCATCAGGCTGGGCGGTGTGAACCATGCTGCACGACCGACGTTGCCGAAGTTGACCATGCCCATCATCATGGCGACCACGTAGCCAGCGATCAAACCCAGCAAAACGGCAGCAACCGACAACATGCCACGGGTGAAGAACTGCAGGACCAAGGTGACGACAATCACGACACCAGCCACGAACCAGTGGTCGGCACCGCCAAAGCCAGGCTTGCCTTTGAGGGGCACACCACCAGCAGCGTATTCAATACCGACTTTGACCAAGGCCAAGCCGATCATCACCACGATCAAGCCGGTGACCAATGGCGGCAGCCAATGGCGGATGCGACCGACGAACGTGCCGAGGAAGAAGTGGAAGATACCGCCGATGAAGACGCCGGTCATCAAGCCTGGTAGACCAGCCACACCGGCGCCTGCCACGGCAGGAATCATCACGGGCAAGAACGCAAAGCTGGTGCCTTGCACCACGGGCAAGCGCGCACCCACAGGACCAAAACCAATGGTTTGGAATAGCGTGGCGATACCTGCGAACAACATCGACATCTGGATCATGTAGATCATGCTGCCGAAGTCAGGTGAGTTAGAGCCGAATCCGAAGCCGGCCGCACCTGCCACGATGATGGCTGGGGTGACGTTGGAGACGAACATGGCCAGCACGTGCTGGATTCCAAGCGGAATCGCTTGTGCAAGGGGAGGGGTGAATTCGGGATCACGCAATTGCTCTGGCGTGCCGATGCTCGATCGATCCATATGGATGCTCCTGTGAGGTTTAAAACACGCTGAACTGTACACAATCCTGGGGGTGAGGGAACACAGGGAAACCCCGCGTATCCGAGGCGACAGCATAGGGTTTGCCCTGATGTTTGGGGCCCACGCCGCAGCGCCTTGCCTTTGTATACACACCCTAACAAGATGACGCCCGCGTGACGCGCTGCGGCCATGCCTTCAATACACTTCGCGCCATGAAATTTCATGCTGTTCACCAAACCATCTCCGGGCGTGTGGATGCGGCACACGCCTTCATGCCTTATCCAGACGCGCCCGTGCCGCACGCGCCGGCTGGTCCCCTGAGTGGCCTGCGGTTGGCGGTGAAGGATGTCTTTCATGTGGCGGGGTACCCGACCAGCATGGGCCAGCCATGGTTGGCCGCAGCGCTTGGCGTGCAACACCAGCATGCACAAGTGGTATCCACATTGCTCGCGGCCGGGGCCACGTTCGCGGGCAAGACCGTGAGCGATGAGATGGCTCTCTCAATGACCGGGCAGAACTTGCACTATGGCGCGCCGATCAATGGCGCTGATCCAGCGAGGATTGCTGGCGGGTCTTCCTCGGGCTCTGCTGCTGCGGTGTCCAATGGTTTGGCCGACATTGCACTGGGCACGGATACCGGCGGGTCTGTGCGGGCCCCCGCCAACCATTGCGGGTTGTGGGGCTTGCGGCCCACGCACGCGCGAGTGAGCACCGCCGGCGTGCTGCCGCAGTCAGACAGCCTGGATACGGTCGGGTGGTTCGCGCGGGACGCCCACACAGGCTGGCTGGT
>JALQVJ010000256.1 GCA_023260355.1 Burkholderiaceae bacterium
AGAAAACATAAAAGTGCCACTTCTCAGTGGCATGTTTTGCGACTGCCGATCAGGCCGTTTTCACATATTCTGGCTTTAGGCCCAAGGCGCCAACGCCATCGATCTTGCGGTCAATATCGTGCTCGCGTTCGACCAGCCGAATGTTGTTGACCTCGGTGCCGACCTTGACCACCAGCGATGAGCCCTTGACCTTGAGGTCTTTGATCAGGGGCACCGTGTCAGCATCTTGGATCGCATTGCCGTGGGCGTCGTGCACGCCAGTGGCTTGTGCCTCGTCGGACATGTCAGCGGACGTCCACTCGTGGGCACACTCCGGGCAGATCCACAAAGCGCCGTATTGAGAGACAAATGCAGACTGGCACTGGGGGCAGGGTGGTGCGGCAGGATTCACAAATCGCTCCTTGATCAACGCGACCGCATCAGCGACTCGCCAGTTGCAATAGGCCAAAAGCCAAGTGCCCTGCATGTTCACCGCCGTGTCCATTGACGCCGCCTATCCTGCTAAAGTGGCGCGCAAAGCAACGACTCGGTTTGACCCAAGTCATCGCCAAGCCCAATAAGCGCACGCACAACGACTGAACACCATGAGCACCACGCCCCCCTCAACCCTCCCTGTGGCCGTTGTCACCGGTGCCGCACGCGGCATCGGCTTGGCCATCACCCGCTGGTTTTTAGACAATGGCTATGCGGTGGCCCTGCTGGATTGGAACGCCGACGAGCTCAAATCCACCATGACCAGACTCGACCAACCCGAGCGCACGCTCATGCACGTGTGCGATGTCTCGCAACCGGCACAAGTGCAAGCCTGCGCCGATGACGTGATGGCGCGGTTCGGTCGCGTCGATGCGCTGATCAACAACGCGGGGGTCGCGATCTTCAAACCCATACAGGACACCACCTTCGATGAGTGGCGGCACGTGCTGTCGGTCAACTTGGATGGTGCGTTTTTGTGCACTCAGACGTTTGCCCCGCTCATGCAACAAGGGCAGGGCGGCTCGGTGGTCAACATCGCCTCGATCAGTGGTCTGCGCGCCAGCACGTTGCGCGTGGCCTATGGCACCAGCAAGGCGGCATTGATCCACCTGACCAAACAGCAAGCCGTGGAGTACGGTGCATTTGGTGTGCGGGTCAACTGCATCGCCCCAGGCCCTGTCGACACCGAAATGGCCAAACAAGTGCACACCGCCGCCATCCGCAAGGACTATTACGACACCATCCCGCTCAATCGCTATGGCCTGCCCGAAGAAATCGCCGCGGCGGTCGGCTTCCTTTGCAGCCCCGGCGGCGCCTACGTCAACGGCCAAACGTTGGCGGTGGACGGTGGCTTTGACGTGATGGGTGTCGGGCTCCCAACCCTGCGCAAGGATGCTGCTGGGGGCTGACTTCGGGCGGTATGTTGAGACGCAACTAGGGCCACCTGATGTGCACCAACTTTATTCCGACACGCCATGACAGCTGGGTCCATGCCCAGTTCGGCGTGCACCTGCCGGCACCCGACAGCTACCCGCCCGAGGCCTACCCAGGCTATCTTGCCCCGGTGTTGGTGCAGGGCAAGCAAAGCGGCCGCATGGCCTGTGGGCTGGCGAGTTTTGGCTTGGTTCCGCGCTGGGCCAAAGACCCAAAAATCGCTCGCCACACCTACAACGCTCGGGCAGAAACCGTGGCCGACAAACCCAGCTACCGGGATGCGTGGCGCGAAAAGCAGCTGGGCATCGTCCTGCTGGATGCGTTTTACGAACCTTGTTATGAAACGGGCAAGGCCCAACGCGGTGCCATTGGCTTAGAAAGCGGTGACCCCATGGGGATCGCATGCTTGTGGGAACGCTGGACGCCGCCCGGTGCTGCGCAGCCTTTGGTGAGTTTTTCGATGTTGACCGTCAACGCCGATGACCACCCCGTGATGCGACAGTTTCATCGCCCCGAAGACGAAAAGCGCACGCCTCTGGTACTCGACAGCGACGGCATGCGGCGCTGGCTCAACGCCAGCCGAGACGAGGCAACGCAGATGCTGCTGGACCGCCGGATGCCCACGTTGAAGCGCTTGTG
>JALQVJ010000264.1 GCA_023260355.1 Burkholderiaceae bacterium
TATTAAATGAATCCAAGGAACGGGACAAGCGCTTTCTCACGCCACCCAATTCAAGCGCAAAAGCGTCATAAACTTCGGCGGATCCCACGCGCTCCGACAACCGACAGAACCGCGTGCTGGCCCACATCAAAAAGGAATACCCCATGCCCCGCTTGCAAAACAAAGTTGCCATCATCACCGGCGCCGCCCCAGGGATTGGCCTGGCCACCGCCGTCAAGTTTGCCCAAGAGGGCGCCGTGGTGATCGCCTGTGACATGCGTCAAGCCGGCGTTGATGGCGCAGTGAAAGCATGCCAAGCGCATGGCGCACAGGCCGCAGGATTCGTGATGGATGTGACCCAACGCGAGATGGTTGACGCCGTTGTGGCACAGGTGCTTGAGCGCTTCGGCCGGATCGATGTGCTGGTGAATAACGCCGGTATCACCATGGATGCGCGTCTGCAAAAGATGACCGCTGAACAGTTTGATCGCGTGATCGATGTCAACTTGCGTGGCGTCTTCAATTGCGCTCAGGCAGTCGCGGACACGATGGTGGCGCAGGGCTCTGGCGTGATTTTGAACGCATCGTCCGTGGTCGGTGTGTATGGCAATTTCGGGCAAACCAACTACGCCGCGACCAAGTTCGGCGTGATCGGCTTCACCAAGACTTGGAGCCGTGAACTCGGCCCTAAAGGTGTTCGCACCAATGCCGTAGCGCCAGGATTTGTGCGCACCCCCATCCTTGACCCCATGCCTGCGAAGGTGATCCAAGGCATGGAGGAGCGTGTGCCACTGAAGCGTCTCGGACAGCCCGAAGACATCGCCAACGTGTATGCATTCCTCGCGAGCGACGATGCCGCCTACATCAACGGCGCAGTCATCGAAGTCACCGGCGGCTTGACCATCTGACGCGATGCCATCGCCACAAGCGCCGGCAACGGCCAGTGATCCGCCTGCAGAGAACGCACCCCGCTCTCGGGCGGATTTGTTCTGGTCTTTCAACGCACTGGCTCTGCAGGGATTTGGTGGTGTTCTGGCAATCGTTCAGCGCGAACTGGTCGACAAGAAAAAGTGGCTGACGATGCATCAATTCGCAGAGGACTGGGCGGTGGCGCAGGTCTTGCCTGGTCCCAACGTGATGAACCTCTCGCTGATGATCGGCGGGCGGTATTTTGGTTGGAGCGGCGCGGCTTGCGCACTGGCCGGCATGATCACAGCCCCTGTCATCATCGTGCTGTTGCTGGCTGCATTGGTGGCGCAGTGGGCTGATGCACCCGTGCTGCAAGGCGCCATGCGTGGCTTGGCAGCTGTATCGGCGGGGATGATCGCCGCGGTGGGCTTGCGCATGAGCTTTGCTCTGAAGACACATGTCCTGGGCGTGGCATGGTGCGTGGTGCTGGCCACCGTCACGTTTGCTGCAGTGGCTTTGCTGCGTTGGCCCATGATCGGTGTGCTGTTGGGGGTTGGGGTGGTCAGCGTGCTATTGACCTATCGGCGCCTGACACAGCGCAAAACGAGCCCATGAGTTCGTCGACTCCGACGGTGACGGCATTGGTGATGTTGCTGACACCGACGACGATAACGACGGGGTCGTCGATACGGCAGACGCATTCCCTTACTCACCTCGTTTTAGTGTCGATGCGGATGGTGATGGGATTGCGGCG
>JALQVJ010000331.1 GCA_023260355.1 Burkholderiaceae bacterium
ATCGCCGCGCGCAGATGCTGGGTTGGGCGTCAGGCGGCTGCGCGTTGCAATCGGTCGTTGACGCCCGCCCAGTCGGCCGTGTGCGGCGGTTGCTGCACCCAAATGTGACGCACATCTGGTTGATCGAGCGCTCGCAACACCGCAAACAATTCGTGCGCGCAGGCCTGTGCGTCCACCGGCATGTCATGGGCACACACCGCGCCTTGAAAGGCTTGCGATTGGGGTGCGTAGATCGCTGTCGCCGCACGCTGTGCAGCGCTCAGCGCACCCCAAGCACTGCGCAAAGTGGCCGCTGGCCACAGTTGCACTCGGGCGTCTGGGGCGTAGTGCGACTCAAGGCTGCCCGAGACCTTGGGGGCATGTGCATCTGGGCCACCAATGGCTTGCCCCAGCACTTCGCTCAACGCAGACACGCTCAACATGCCAGGGCGCAACAGCACGGGGCTGGCCCGGCTGCAATCCACGATGGTCGACTCAATGCCCACTTGGCAGGCGCCGCCATCGAGCACACACAAGGCTTCGTCTGACAGTTGATTGGCGAACTCATCCATCACATGCGCTGCTGTGGTTGGGCTCACCTTGCCAAAGCGGTTGGCGCTGGGTGCTGCCACGCCCATCACGCCCAGCGCTTGTGCGGCCTGCAAGACGCGCTGTGCCAAAGGGTGTGCCGGACAACGCACGGCAAGGGTGGTGAGACCACCCGCTGTGGCCTCGCACATGTCAGGCCGCCGGCGAAACACCAAGGTCAGCGGGCCAGGCCAAAACGCCCGCGCCAAGGTCAGTGCGAACGGCGGCACATCTTGGACAAAAGGCGCCAAGGCCTCACGCCACGCATCAACCGTTCGCTGTGCCGGCGCAGCGATGTGTGCGATCAGTGGGTGGTCACTCGGCCGCCCTTTGGCGCTGAAAATCGATGCCACCGCCGCCGCATTGTTGGCGTCTGCGGCCAAGCCATACACCGTCTCGGTCGGCAAACCCAATAGCCCACCGCGCGCGAGTTGGGCGGCAGCGCGCGCTATCGATGCGTCAGAGCCGTCGAGCAACAGGGCCATGGCAATCCACCGCCTCAGGCGGGCGTCGGCAAGCCGAGCAGGCCACTGATGCGCGCTGCGATGTCGCGCACCGGCGCCAAGTCGCTGCCGGTGATGTTGATGTGGCCCATCTTGCGGCCCACACGCGCCTCGATCTTGCCGTAGAGGTGCAGGTGCACCCCGGGCATGGCGAGCACGTCGTCCCAAGGCGGGTTGCGCAACTGGTCCTTGTCAAACCAGACGTCACCCAACAGGTTAAGCATGATGGCGACGCTGTGTTGCTGAGGCATGGGCAATGGCAAAGCGGCCAATGTGCGCACTTGCAACTCAAACTGCGACACGTCGCATGCGTCCATGCTGTAGTGGCCGCTGTTGTGAGGGCGGGGCGCCATTTCATTGACCACCAAACGCCCGAGCTCACTGCCGTCGTCGACCACAAAAAATTCAACGCACAACACGCCCACGTAGTTCAGAGACTGGGCAATCGTCTGCGCGGCATTGATCGCTTGCTGGGCCAACGCTGGCGCCACCAAACCATGGGCCACCTCGGTCACCGCCAAGATGCCTTGGTGGTGCCAATTGCGCTGCACCGGCAAGTGCACCATGTGGCCGTCAAAGCCACGCGCCACGATCACCGAACACTCGTCGCGCAAAGCCAAGCGCTTTTCTAAAATGCAATCCACGCCACCAAGCGTGGCCCAAGCGCTGGCCAAATCCCCGGCTTGCGCCACTGACACCTGCCCCTTGCCGTCGTAGCCCAGGCGCGCCGTTTTCAAGATCGCGGGAAACATCTCCGGCGCAACCGCAGGACACGCGTCACCTGCCAGCAACTGAACCCAAGGCCCGGGCCCCACGCCGCTGACGTCCGCAGCCTTGGCCAAGTGCGTTTTTTCTAGCATGCGGTCTTGTGCGATTGCCACCGCGCCACCATGCGGCGATACGCGCACTTGCGCGGCGATGGTGTCCAAAGTCTTGGCAGGAATATTTTCAAACTCGGTGGTCACCCCATCGCACAAGCGGGCCAGTGCGGCGATGCCGTCAGCGTCGTCGTAGGGTGTCTCGATGTGGTGGTGTGCAATTTGACCGGCGGGGCTGATGCCATCGGGATCAAGCACCACCGTGCGAAAGCCCATTTGCTGCGCGGCATGAATGAACATGCGACCCAGCTGGCCACCACCCAACACCCCCAACGTGGCGGGGCGGGCCTCGGCGATCGACGCGCCGGGCAACAGAGCGGGAGGCAAAGAAGTCATGCTTTTGGGGTCTCGGGTGGCAGCACCATGGCGCGTGCGGCAGCGGTTTGATCGGCGCGAAATTGGTCTAACGCTTGGCGCAAACGCGCATCGTGGTTGGCCAGCAAGGCCACCGCAAACAGCGCCGCGTTGGCCGCGCCTGCTGCACCAATGGCAAAGGTGGCAACCGGCACGCCCTTGGGCATTTGCACGATGCTGTGCAACGAGTCCACTCCTTGCAAGTGGCGCGATGCCACCGGCACACCCAGCACTGGGACCGTGGTCTTGGCTGCGATCATGCCGGGCAGGTGCGCAGCACCGCCAGCGCCTGCGATGATGGCCTGCAAGCCGCGTTCGCGCGCCGACTCTGCGTAACGAAACATGTCGTCTGGCATGCGGTGGGCAGACACCACTTGGGCTTCGAATGTCACGCCGAATTGCTCGAGGATTTGCGTGGCATGCTGCATGGTCTCCCAGTCGCTGCTGGAGCCCATCACCACCCCTACTTGAATAGCCGTCATACCAACTCCGTTAAAGTTGCAATTTTACGGGTTGCCCCCACTTGAGGGATCAAGGCGCCAGTGGAACCCCAAAAGCCCCTCAAAAAGGGGCGCCCACGGCCCGCCAGCCCACACACAAGGAACACATATGTTGGACGTCACCGTCGCCAATTTTGAAGCCGAGGTCATTGAAGCCTCGAAAACCGTCCCCGTTTTGGTGGACTTTTGGGCGCCGTGGTGTGGACCTTGCAAATCATTGGGCCCCATCCTCGAAAAGCTAGAGACCGAGTACGCGGGTCGTTTCCGCCTGGTCAAGATCAACTCTGACGATGAGCAGCAGTTGGCCGGTGCCTTTGGCATCCGCTCCATTCCCACGTGCGTACTCATGATCGACGGCAAGCCCGTCGATGGGTTCATGGGCGCACAGCCCGAAGGCCAAGTCAAAGCCTTCTTAGACAAACACGTGCCCAGCGCCGTGCACATGGAGGCCGAAGCCGAAGAAGCCGAGGCCCTCGACGACCTCGCTGCAGGCGATGCCCCCAGCGCGCTTGAAAAAATGGCGGATGCCGTTGCCAAAGACCCCGACAACCACAACATCCGATATGACTACATCAAAGTGTTGGTGCAAGTCGGCGCCATCGCCGAGGCCGAAGCCGCATTCGAGCCGGTCAAACTCTTGGCCGAGACCGAACAGCGCTTTGGCTCGTTGGCTTGGTGGATCGACACCTTGAAGTCTGCGGGTAGCGCCGACGAAGCCGCATTGGGCGCGGCCATTCAGGCCAAGCCCCGCGATTTCGAAGCCCGTTACGCCCTTGCTGGACTGCGCGTGGCGCAGCAGCGCTACACCGACGCCATGGACGAACTGCTCGAAATATTGATGCGCGACAAATCCTGGAACAACGAAGCTGCCCGCAAAGCCTTCGTTGCCATCTTGCAAATCATCACGCCGCCCATGCCCAAAGTCGAAGAGGGCAAAGTGCCCCCCGAAGACCCCACGGTCGTCAAGTACCGCCGCCGCTTGTCCAGCGTCGTGCTGAGCTGACGCTTAGAGCCTCATCTGAAAGCCCCGCACTGCGGGGCTTTTTTTTGGGGTGATGTCAGCTGCGGCAAGCGCGATGCGCATCAAACCGGGGGCTAAAAATTGCAACGCAAGTCGTGACATAAATCGCTGCGGGGGCGTGCGCTTTTTCAGTGCTCGCGTTAACGTCAACTGGACGCGCATGAAGCGCACCCAGGAGGACAACATGCACCGCCCCGAGTCTGGTTACCCGTGGAGCCCCCACACACCGTTTCAGGCGCTGTCGCTATCGGGCGGCGGCTTTCGCGGCCTGTTCACCGCCCAAGTTTTGGCAGAGATCGAAGAGGCGGCAGGCGTGCCCGTTGGGCGCCGGTTTGACCTGGTTTGTGGCACATCCATTGGTGCGCTGATCGCCACGGCCATTGCCTTTGAGGTGCCCATGCGCCGGGTTGTGGATGTCTTTGCCACCCATGGCACGGCGTTGTTTCCGCCAGACCAACGCCCGAGCAGTTTGATGGGTTGGGCGCGCGAGTTCTGGCGCCATCGCCACTCGCCACGTTACGCCATGGCACCCTTGCGCGAGGTCA
>JALQVJ010000079.1 GCA_023260355.1 Burkholderiaceae bacterium
CCACGACTGGCAACGGCACTGTGCATGATGCCTTGCAATTCGCGGCGGAGCAGGCGCAGGCGTCGGGTCTGCCCGTTGTGCGTGCGTCTCGCACGGCACATGGCCATATCCGCGATGGTCACCCCAATCCCATTCCAGCGGTGGGGCCCCTGAGCCCGTTCAAGGCCCGGGTGGCGATGATGGTGGCCCTAGCGTCCGGGCTCAATCCATCGTCTCTCGCGCCTTGACCTGTCACGATGTGCGGCCACAGCACACGCTGTCTGGTGGTCGCGCAGGCCATAAAAAAGCCGCTCTTGGATGCTGAGCGGCTTTGAACGATCGGGGCGTGATGGCCCCCATGTGGGTCAGGAGGCGAGTGCGGTGAAAGCGCGCTGCTTGATTTCTTCAACGCTGCCCACGCCACTGATCTTGGCGTAGCGGGGGGCATCGCCTGCGCCTTGTGCCGCCCAACGTTGATAGTAATCCACCAATGGACGGGTCTGGTCGTTGTAGACGTCCAAGCGCTTGCGCACCGTTTCCTCTTTGTCGTCGTCGCGCTGGATCAGGGGCTCGCCAGTCACGTCGTCGGTGTCTGCGACTTTGGGTGGGTTGTGCTTCACATGGTAGGTGCGGCCGCTGGCAGGGTGCACGCGGCGTCCACTCATGCGATCAATGATGTCCGAGAAAGGCACGTCAATTTCGAGCACCACGTCCAGCTTCACACCGGCGTCTTTCATGGCGTCGGCTTGGGGAATCGTGCGGGGGAAGCCATCGAACAAAAAACCGTTGGCGCAGTCCGCTTGTTGGATGCGCTCTTTGACCAGGCCGATGATGATGTCGTCGCTCACCAAGCCACCCGAGTCCATGACCTGCTTGGCTTGCACGCCAAGGGGGGTTCCTGCCTTCACGGCAGCGCGCAACATGTCGCCGGTGGAGATTTGAGGGATGCCAAACTTTTCGCAAATGAAGGTGGCCTGTGTGCCTTTGCCCACGCCGGGCGCCCCTAAAAGAATCAATCGCATGTCGTTTTCACCTATCGTTGTTTATTTTTGGACCTCTGGGGTCACTTTGCGCGGTGCAACACCGACGGCGGGGGAGCATATCACGCTCATTTCTCTCGATCCTTACAACTGCGCCCAGCGCATTTGTGCGGCTTTCAAGTCCTCTGGCGTATCGACACCGATGCCCGGTTCCTGGGCGGTGATGTGCATCGCGATGCGGTGACCATGCCACAACGCACGCAACTGTTCCAGCGCCTCTGATTGCTCGATGGGTGCAGCGCTCAGGGTCGGGAAAAGAGCCAGGAACCCTGCGCGATACGCGTAAATCCCGACATGGCGCAACGGAGCGGGAACGTCCAGGTCATCTCCTGCAGCAGGGCCATCTCGCCATGCTGGAATCGCGGCTCGGCTGAAATAGAGCGCGGTGTGTTGGGCATCGCAGACGACCTTCACCACGTTTGGGTTGTGCCACTCTGCGCGCGTTCGGATGGGGTGCGCCGCGCTGGCCATGACGCAGTCCGCGCGGTTCGCCAGCGTGTCAGCCACCGCATCGATCAGCTGGGGGTCGATGAAGGGCTCGTCGCCTTGTACGTTGACCACAACATCGCTACCGCTCAACCCCAACAGGGCGCAGGCTTCAGCCAAGCGGTCACTGCCGCTGGGGTGATCGCTGCGGGTCAAGACGGCTCGGATTTGGTGTGCTTGGCAAGCTGCGCTCACAGCTTCACTGTCGGTCGCCACCACCACTTGGGCGGCTTGGCTCATGGCTGCCCGCTGAGCGACACGCACGATCATGGGGGCACCGCCGATATCGGCGAGGGGTTTGTTAGGCAAACGCGTGGAGGCCAGCCGCGCTGGGATCAAGACGGAGTAGGACACGTGTGAATCGCTCAGGCTTCGGGTTGCGCTAGGCGTTCTGACCGCAACCGTTCCAGCTCTTCGCTGGTCAACGGGCGCGCTTCGTGTTCCAACATCACGGGGATGCCATCCCTGACGGGGTAAGCCAGCTGGGCACCGAGAGACAGCAGTTCTTGCTGAGCGGCATCCCACCGCAGCGGCCCTTTGGTGATCGGGCAAACCAAGAGTTCGAGCAGTTTTTTATCCATGGCGTGATGATAGATCAGGGACGTGTTCATTCGCCCAATGCGCCAATGCCGCAGTGAGGCTGTCAGGGAGTCGCAATTCTAGATCTGCCACCCAAAAACGCGATTGCCATTCAGGGGTGAGCCGCTGCAGCTTGACGGCATCTTTGGCCGTGACGATCACGGGCATGTGGGGTTTCACCGCGTATTCGATCCCTTGCAATGCATCGTGGTCGGGGCGAATGATCGTGTGGGACACACCCAAGCCGCTGTCGTGGAGCATCTCGAGGAATCGCTCTGGCTTGGCAATGCCAGTGACGACCTGAACATCGGTGTGCGCAAAATCCTCGAGGGGTGCCGCCATGGCGCCATCCAGCCGCTGGAGCGTATTCGCCAACTGCCGGTGGATTTGCCACATCGGACCTGGTGCCTCGATCTCAGCCACGGGGCCAGTCGCCGGGCCGCTGTCACTGACCAACACCCAAGTGGGAGCTGGGGCAGGGCGGTCGTCGGGCCTCGGCCATGGTTCGCGCAGTGGACCAGCGGGCAGCAACCAGCCATTGCCAAGTCCGCGCTCATCGAACACGACGCACTCGAGGTCGCGGTGCAGGCTCAGGTCTTGCAAGCCGTCGTCACAAATCACCACGGAGGTATTGGGGTGCGCTTGAAGAAGCGCGTCGATGCAGGCGTTGCGGTTATCGCCGACCCAGACAGGACAAGAGATGGTCTGCGCGAGCAACAGCGGTTCATCGCCGGCCACCTGTGCGGGAGTGCTGGGTGAAACTTGGAATGGGTCGGGTGCTGCGCTCACGTCGCGGCCATAGCCTTTGGACACGATCGCTGGCGCCCGTCCTTGTTGGATCATCCAGTGCGCCAAAGCGCGGGTGATGGGGGTCTTGCCAGCCCCGCCGGCGATGACATTGCCCACGATGATCACGGGAATTGGTGGGCGAGCGGGCGGCGCAGCGGCTTGCCAACGGCGGCGCCAAAGCACCCCATAGACACGGCTGATTGGATAAAGGACCTTTGCGATCGGACCGCGGCGCAACCAAGCTGCTGAGAGTGCATGCTGCCAAGCCATTCAGCGCCCCGGGGGTTCAACGGCGAACACAAGCTTGGACAGGCCCGCCAGGCGCGCGGCCGTCATCACGTCGATCACTCTCTGATGCGGGGTTTGTGCGTCCGCATGAAGGACCACGACCGCGCCGCTGCCCGCTGGCGCTATGGCGTTCAACCCCGCTGCCAGCTGGCCAAGCGTCTGACCGAGAAACGCTTGCCGATTCAGGGTGATTCGGCCCTGGGCATCCAGCGCGATCACGATCTCGGTGGGTTTGGGCAGCGCGGCGTTGGATTGCGCGCTCGGCAGATTGATGGTCAGTCCATGAATCTTTTGGTAGGTCGTGGTCAGCACCAAGAAGATCAAAACGACCAGCAAGATGTCGATGAACGGAATCAGGTTGATTTCCGGCTCATCCGGGCGGCGGCGGCGGAAGTTCATGGCGCAGGGGTCGGCTGCTTCGTGTTGCGACAAAGGACGGGTGCGACGTGTCGCCAAAACCGTTCTGCGTCAACCTCCAGCTCCAGCGTGTATGCATCGACACGGGCCCGCAATGCGCGCCACACCATGAGGCTGGGGATCGCGATCATCAAGCCGAACGCGGTGTTGTACAGAGCCACCGAAATACCGTGTGCCAGCGCCATGGGATCTGCCATGGTGTCTGTGGTGGCGCTCATCGACTGGGCGGCAAAGATTTCGATCATGCCAATCACGGTGCCGAGTAGCCCCATCAGTGGCGCTGCTGAAGCGATGGTCGCCAGCGCACTGAGGTAGCGCTGCATCTCGGTCACGGCCAGCTGTCCAGCTTCCTCAAAGGAGGTGCGCCACACAGCTGCCGGCAATTGGGGCTGCTCGACCAGGGCAAGCAGGGCATGGGCCAAGGTCCGTCCCTGCACTGAGTGCGCCCGAAGGCTTTGAATCATTTCTTGGTTTGGCATGCCTTGCATGCACATGTTGCGGATCTGATCCGCGAATTCGCTGGGGATGACCGCTGATCTTCGCAGCGCAATGGCGCGCTCGATGGTGAGCGCAACAGCGGCAATGGAAAACACGATGAGCGGCCATATGGGCCAGCCTGCCGCTTGTATGATGGACCACACGTGGGAATTCTCCGTTGGTTATAGAGGTTGGGATTATGACAACCCCGGGGCTTCACGACAAAGCTCAGCATGCAAAGTCGGTGCTCAAGACTGACGATCGCAAGATGCGGTGCGGGGTCGTTCGTGACTTATGCCCAAATTCTGTGGATAACTTTGTGCACAAGGCTTCTGGGCGGCTATTTTTCGGTCTCATTTGGATGCCTTCAACAGATTGCTTAAAAAATAATCAATAAAAAGAATGTTTTAAATCAATAGCTTATAGAACAAAATAGGTCATTGAGGGAAAAATTTTGCTGAAAGCCTTGATATTGCCGGAACTGTGGACGGTTGAGACCGGAAAACAAAAAGATCGATGGTGATTTCATGGAAAACTTGCCGAAAAATTCAAGATTAGCCCCCCTCGTTTGGGAGGTTTCAGGGCTGGTTCAGGCCGTCGCGGATGCGTTGCAGACCCGCTTTAACCCGGTCACGATCACCGGGGAGATTTCGGGTTGGACGCCGGCCAGCAGTGGGCATTGCTACTTCACGCTCAAAGATACCCAGGCGCAGGTCCGATGTGCCATGTTCAGGCGCTCAGCCAGTTTGCTGAGCTTTCGTCCGAAAAATGGCGACAAGGTGGAGGTGCGGGGGCGGGTTGATGTGTATCCAGCCCGCGGGGAAT
>JALQVJ010000080.1 GCA_023260355.1 Burkholderiaceae bacterium
GTCGCGCCAGCGCCGGTGATGTCAGCGGCTTGCAGGGAGCCGGCTGCAAAGAAGCCCAAGAACGAGACGAACAACGAGGGAATCAAAGCTTTTTTCATTTCGGGGCTTTCTTCAATACAAGACACCGCTCGAAGGCGGATCAGCAAACCACCAAACTGTATCCGGCAATTGTGACAAGTTTATGACAATGCACCAATACGGTGCCACATGAACACATGCCACAGCCATGCGAGTCAAATGAGCTCAAATGACCCGCTTAAACCCATTCCAAAACCAGTGATGAGCCGCACTATTTGAGCTTTTTCTGCATAAATTGGCCCGTGCCAGCGGCGGGGTCGAGTTGGTAGAGCTTGAATCCGAACCGCTCATACACCTTGGCGGCGGGATTGCGCGATAGCACCTCGAGGGTGATCTTGCATGCGCCTCGCTCCAGCGCAATGCGCTCAATTTCTTGGAGCATCGCAACCGCCACACCGCGCCCTCTATAGGCGGGATCAACCGTGACGTCGTGGATGTAAATCAAGGGTTCCGCCGCAAAAGAGGAGAACCCTTCAAAGGCGTTGATCAGTCCAACAGGTTGCCCCTGCCAAAGGCCAAACACGCTCAATGCGTTCGGGCGCTTGGCCAGCTCTGGAACCAGTTTCTCGAGCACGTCAGGTCGCAGGGCTTCGCCGCCGCCCATGGGGTCCATGGCGTAACCGTTGATCAACGTCACCAATGCGCTCGCATCTCCGGGATTCAAGTAGTCCACCCGGCGGACGGTCACATCGGCGTTCATGCCACCACTGCCAAACTGTCTGCCATGCGTTGCGCGCAGGTTTTGGCCAGAGCGGCGTCTTGCGCTTCAACCATGACCCTGAGCAAGGGCTCGGTCCCACTGGCTCGAATCAGCACGCGCCCCGTGTTGCCCAACGCCGCTTCTGCCTCAGCGCGTGCCGCTTGCAGCGGCGCGTGCCCTGCCCAATCGAAGGCCTTGTTCGCCAAACGCACATTGATCAGGGTTTGCGGGAACAGTGTGAGTCCCTCCAACGCCGCTGACAAATCACCTTGCACGGCCTCGAGTGCTTTGAGCACTTGCAATGCACTGATCAAACCATCACCCGTGGTGTGACAGTCCATAGCGAGCAGATGCCCCGAGCTTTCACCGCCCAATACCCAGCCGCGCTGCGCCAGCTCCTCCAGCACGTATCGGTCGCCCACCTTGGCGCGCACCAACTGGATTCCCTCGCGATCCAACGCCTGCTCCACAGCAAGATTTGTCATCAGCGTCCCGACCACACCCGGCACAGACTCACCCCGGCGCACACGATCCATGGCCATGAGATAAAGCAGCTCGTCGCCATTGACCAAACGCCCTTGTCGGTCAACCATTTGCAAACGATCAGCATCGCCGTCTAACGCAATCCCCAGGTCAGCCCCCTGCTTGAGCACCTCTTCGACCAGTGCCTCTGGGTGTGTCGCACCCACCCCGTGGTTGATGTTCAAACCATCCGGGGCACAGCCAATGGCGACCACCTCCGCCCCCAATTCTTCGAACACCTT
>JALQVJ010000107.1 GCA_023260355.1 Burkholderiaceae bacterium
GATGAACAAGGTGATGCGCAGGTCAGGGAGGGCACTTCTGCTCCCGATGCCAGCGCTGTACCGCGCGTGGGTCGCAATGACCCATGCCCTTGCGGTAGCGGAAAAAAGTACAAGCAGTGTCACGGCAAGCTTTGACAGCGTCAGAGTCGCCGTGTTGAATTGAAAGAGGTAACCCATGCCCGTGAATTTGCCGCTGCCCAATGCGGATGATTTGCATGCCATACCAGGCGTGAGCGTCGGTGTCGCGCGCGCAGGAATCAAAAAGCCCGATCGCCGAGACCTCGTGGTGTTCGTGCTGGATGAAGGCACACAGGTTGACGCTGTGTTCACCCAAAACCGGTTTTGCGCAGCCCCAGTTCAAGTCTGCCGCCAGCATTTGGCCAGTGGCAGTGCTGTGCGTGCGCTCGTGATCAATACAGGAAACGCCAACGCGGGAACAGGGCCTGCTGGCTTGCTGAATGCCCAGCGCATGGCAGACGCATGTGCGCAAGTGCTCAGCCTCCAAACGAATCAGGTATTGCCGTTTTCGACCGGGGTGATCCTTGAGCCATTGCCCATTCAAAAGATTGAGGCCTCACTGCCGCAAGCGTGTGCGAACGCCGCGCCCAACCAATGGCTCGAAGCGGCGATGGGCATCATGACCACCGATACCCAGCCCAAGGCCTACAGTGAACGCGTCGAGTTGGATGGTGGGGTAGTCCATGTGACCGGGATCGCAAAGGGCGCTGGCATGATTCGCCCCAACATGGCGACCATGCTGGGCTATCTGGCGACGGACGCTGCGATCTCTGCCGACTTGATGCAGGGATTGGCCGCGCGTTTGGCGAATGCGTCCTTCAACCGCGTCACCGTGGACGGTGACACATCGACCAACGACAGCTTTGTGGTGATGGCAACCGGTCAAAGCCGTGTGCATGTCGAAGACTGGGACTCCCCCGACGGCCAATCGGTATGGCGGGCCTTGCTTTCCGTCGCGCAGCGCTTGGCCCAAGCCCTGGTCCGAGATGGCGAGGGAGCAACCAAATTCATGACAGTGCAAGTCAATCAAGGTCGCAACAGCGAGGAGTGTCTGAAAATCGCCTACGCGATCGCACACTCTCCGTTGGTCAAAACAGCGTTTTTCGCCAGCGACCCCAACCTGGGGCGCTTGCTGGCCGCTGTCGGCTACGCTGGCGTAGATGACCTCGATGTTGGCAAGGTCGAAATGTATTTGGGTGATGTCCACGTAGCGACGTCTGGAGGTCGGCACCCGCATTACCGCGAGTCAGAGGCCCAAGCCGTGATGGATCAGAGCGAAATTTTGATCCGAATCGATCTGGGTCGAGGCGAGGTCAGCGAGACGGTTTGGACCTGTGACCTGAGCCACGACTACGTCACCATCAATGCAGAGTATCGAACATGAGCGGCGACAACACCGCCTTGCTGGCGCGACTTGACGCACTGATCAGCCTGGTTGGCGACCACTTCGCCACGGGCCTGGTGGCACCAGACTGGAACAGCAGTGTGGCGTTTCAGTACCGCAAAGCCGGAACCAAAGGCAAGCTGCATCCCGTCAAATCGGTCTCCACAATTAGACTCGACGACATCCAAGAGGTGGATGACCAAAAGCAAAAGATTTTGGCCAACACAATGCGATTCGTTGACGGTCTTCCAGCGAACAATGTGTTGTTGACAGGTGCAAGGGGCACAGGCAAGTCCTCTTTGATCAAAGCGTGCTTGAATGCCTTGTCATCTAAGGGCTTGCGTCTCATTGAAATGGACAAAAGCGATTTGGTCGCTCTGCCAGAAGTCGTGGAGCTGGTTGCAGAGCGACCCGAGCGCTTCATTGTTTTTTGTGATGACCTGAGTTTCGATGACGGCGACTCGGCGTACAAGGCGCTTAAATCGGTGTTGGACGGCTCGATTGCCGCAACCAGCGACAACGTGCTGATCTACGCGACCAGCAATCGCCGCCACTTGTTGCCCGAGTACATGTCAGAGAACTTGACGTATTCGCATACACCCGATGGGGAGGTGCACCCGGGCGAAGGTGTGGAAGAAAAAATTTCTCTTTCCGAGCGATTTGGTTTGTGGCTGAGCTTCTATCCATTTAGCCAAGACGAGTACCTGTCTGTCGTGAACCAATGGCTGCGTGCGATGGGTGTGGACGCTTCGCGCTTGGATGCTGCACGGCCCGAAGCTTTGGTCTGGGCACTTGAGCGTGGCTCTCGCAGTGGCCGTGTGGCGTACCAATTTGCCTGTGACTTTGTGGGTCGCGCGCGCCAAGCCGATTCGTGATGGGCATGGCGCATCACGCGGTCACGACCAAAATTGTGGATGGCGACCTGCCAAGGTCGGCCGACCGGAATGAAGTCGGGGTTGCGGTCGGTATCTTGATTGATGATCAAGAGCGATTCCTGATGACAAGCCGACCTCACGGGAAGGTCTACGCGGGCTATTGGGAGTTTCCGGGAGGCAAGCTAGAGGCGAATGAGACGGTAGAGCAGGCACTGCGCCGTGAGTTATTCGAGGAGTTGGGGGTCGTGATTGAACACGCCATCCAGTGGCGCGAAGAGCTTGTGGACTACCCTCACGCCTTGGTTAGGTTGTATTTTTGTCGTGTCTTTGCGTGGGACGGTGAATTGCAAATGCGCGAGGGCCAACACTTCACCTGGGCACATTTCCCGGTATCCGTTGAACCGGTGTTGCCAGGCTCCGTACCAGTACTCGAGTGGTTGCGAAGCGCTCCAGATTTGCTGGTGCGCCCGCAGGGTTTCTGACTCAATCGCCAGTCTCTGGCTCATGCCGATCGATGGGTGCTGTCGGCACTGCATATTCTTCGCTGGCCCAAGCCCCAAAATCGATTTGACGACACACAGCGCTACAAAATGGGCGATGGGGATTGCTGGGGTGATAAAGCGCGTCTTTTGCACACGTTGGGCATCTGACCCAACGCTGATCCGATTTGGCAGGGGATTGGCCGATATGCGCCATCTTCAAAGCTTCAGTGACAAAGACTGAGCTGAAAACTCACGTTGCTCTGGTGGGGCGTGAGACGGTATTCGTTCGACACATCCATCCATCGGATAGCGATGTTCAACCGATTGGCGCTGATTTCAGGAACGCATTCCAATTCTGTTGCCACGGCCAAGCG
>JALQVJ010000161.1 GCA_023260355.1 Burkholderiaceae bacterium
ATCCAAACCCTTGCCTTGGCCTTGGTGGTGATCCTGCCAGGTATCGCGACATGGCTGCCGGCGATGGTTTACGGACGCTGACTGCGACCCACGCCTAGGTACTCAGACGCCCCGATGCAACGGCATTGGGGCTGCAACAAGGCCCGCCGCAAGGCGGGCTTTTTTGCCTTTGCCATCTCGTGAAAGCGTGCGGACCCAAGAACCCAACCGCTTCTTTTGGGTATAATCCAATCTTTCGCTAGCGCGACAGCAGCACCTCCGGCACGGCACGCAACACAAGCATTGCCCGGCTCATTCAGCCCGCCAAGCTCCGCAAGGACTGCACTCCAAATGTTCGCCCACACAGCTGGCCCTCCCATGCGCCCTGCTCAACCAGACTCGCGCTGGGTTCGTTATTTCCACTGACCGTTGAACTGAGGTTTGTCCATGCCCGCTAAGAAAGCCGCGTCAAAAGCTGCTGCCCCAGCAGAAAAGAAGAAAACGAGTGCAGCCGCCAGCCAGCCCGCTGCAAAGAAGGCCGCTGAACCTGCAAAGAAGGCCGCTGAATCTGCAAAAAAGGCAGCTGAACCTGCAAAGAAGGCCGCCGAACCTGCAAAAAAGACAGCTGCCGCCAAAGCCGCCAGCGCCAAAGCGACTCCACCTGCCGCACAGGCCAAAGGAGCAGTGAAATCTGCTGCCTCGACCCAAAAGCAAGACGAACCCAAGGCGGAAAAGGCAAAGGCGAAATCGCCTGCCAAGTCGGCCTCCAAAGCTGCGGCAAAGGCGCCCGCCAAAGGTGTGGCTGCCAAGGGCAAGGGCAAAGGCAAAGCCGACAAAAAAGAGGTCGATTTTGACGATGACATCACCGACTGGGACGATGTGGATGCCGATGTCGAAGGGACTGACGAGGTAGAGGCCGTTGAAGAGGTAGCGGCACCGGTTGAAAAAGTCAAACCGTTGCGCATGAAAATCAGCAAGTCCAAAGAGCGGGCACTGATGAAAGAGTTTGGCCTAGACGAAACCGTGCTTTCAGAGGAAGAGGCACAGAATCGCCGCTCCCACCTCAAAGCATTGATCAAACTCGGTCGCACGCGGGGCTACCTGACCCATGCGGAAATCAACGACCACTTGCCCGATAAATTGGTCAACGAAGAAACCCTTGAGGTCGTGGTCTCTCTGCTGTCTGACATGGGCGTGTCGGTGTACGAGCAGACACCTGATGCGGAAACCCTGTTGCTGAACAACGCCAGTGGCACTGCCGCAACCGAAGAGGAAGCTGAAGAAGAGGCTGAAGCCGCTATCTCGACCATGGACAGCGAATTCGGTCGCACCACCGATCCTGTGCGCATGTACATGCGCGAAATGGGGACGGTGGAGCTGCTGACGCGTGAAGGCGAAATTGAAATCGCCAAGCGCATCGAAGGCGGCATGATGGACATGATGCGGGCGATTTCAGAGAGCCCCGCCATCATTGCAGAGGTTCTGCGGCTCGCGGAGGAAATTCGCGAGGGCAAAGTTGTCATCTCCACCATTGTGGACGGCTTCTCGGACGCCGATGAGAACGACGACTACGTGGCCGAAGAAGACTTCGACGAAGAGCTGGACGATGACGATGGCACCAAAGCGGCGACCAAACTGCTTGAGGGCTTGAAAAACGAAGCTTTGAGCCGTTTTGACGATATCGCCGTCAACTTCGAGAAAATGCACAAGTCCTACAACAAGGACGGTTACGGTAGCCCCACATACAACAAGCTTCAGGGCTTGATCACAGCGAAGCTGATGACTATCCGTTTCACGGCCAAGAGCATTGAAGCCCTGTGCGACATGGTCCGCAATCAAGTCGAAACGATCCGCCAGCAAGAGCGCCAACTGCGCGCCATCATTGTCGATAAATGCGGCGTACCCCCGGACAAGTTCATCAAGGACTTTCCCGAAAACTTGCTGAACTTGCAGTGGGTCGAAAAAGAGGCAAAGAGCAACAAGAATTGGTCCACCATTCTTGAGCGCAACATCCCACCGATTCAAGAAATTCAGCAGTCCCTCCTCGATCTGCAAAGCAGCGTCGTTGTACCGCTCACGCACTTGAAAGACATCAACACCCGCATGGTGCGGGGTGAGCGTGACTCTCGCAACGCCAAGAAAGAAATGATCGAAGCCAACTTGCGCTTGGTGATTTCGATCGCAAAAAAATACACCAACCGCGGTTTGCAATTCTTGGACCTGATCCAAGAGGGCAATATCGGCTTGATGAAAGCCGTCGACAAGTTCGAGTACCGCCGGGGCT
>JALQVJ010000197.1 GCA_023260355.1 Burkholderiaceae bacterium
GTCAAGGGACTGGAACGCACACGCGAGCGTGCTTCAACCCATTGACCGCAGCCGCCTCGAGACAACCAGCAAAAAGTCGGCCTGACCTAGTGAAAGCCCTAGGGAATGCCCTGCAGCGAGCACGGCGAAAGCGTGCATGATGTGCGACTGGACTGCATAAGTCTTTGAACACCCATGCCACTTCACATACACAACGAGGGCCACCATGAAACTGTGTCAACTCCCCACCCGCATCGCATCTGTGATCGGAGTCAGCCTGCTGTTACAAACCGCTGCTTGGGCGTTCACGCCGAGCAACACAGAGTGCATCGCTCCGGCGGGCGCCGGTGGAGGCTGGGATTTCACTTGCCGTCAGGTTGGCAAGACTTTGCAAGACTTGAAGCTGATCCCGGGGTCGATGCAAGTGACCAACCGTGCAGGTGGTGGTGGGGGTGTCGCCTTCGCTGAAGTTGTGAACAAGCGCAGCAGCGACAACAACCTGATCGTGGCGGCATCAAGCGCCACCTCAACCCGCCTGGCACAAGGCGCTTACCCAGGTAACAACATGGGCCAAGTGCGTTGGTTGGGGGCTGTGGGCGCCGACTACGGGATCATCGCCGTGGCGGCCGACTCACCATTGAAGACCTTGCCGGACTTGCTCGCGAAGGTGAAAGCGGACGCCACCAGCGTGTCGTTTGCAGGCGGCTCTGCAGTGGGCGGTTGGGACCACTTGAAGGTGTTGATTGCCGCACAAAAATCCGGCATTTCCAACGTGCGCAGCGTGAAATACGTGGCTTTCGACGGTGGCGGCGAAGCGGTAACTCAGCTTTTGGCCGGCAAAGTACAGGCTTTCACGGGCGACATTTCTGAAGCCAAAGGCTTCGTGGACGCAGGCAAGATCAAGATTTTGGCCGTGTTGGCTCCTGAGCGCTTAGAGGGCGAGTTCGCCAAGTTCCCGACCGCCAAAGAGCAAGGCTTGGATGTGGTGGGCGCCAACTGGCGCGGCTTTTACGCCCCAGGCGGGATGTCCGACGATGCTTACAACTTCTGGGTCAAACAGTTGACGTCCGTCTACCAGTCGGCCGAATGGAAGTCTGTGATGGCCAAAAATGGTCTGGCCAAGCTGAACTTGCAAGGCAACGCGTTCCAAGCGTTTGTCAAAGATTCAGTGGACTCGATCCAATCGATTTCCAAAGAAATCGGCATCATCAAATAAGCTGCATGCAATGGTTGTAGCGGCCCCTCGGGGCCGCTGCGTTTTGTAGCTTCTTTCTGCAACGGCAAAGCCCATGCATCATTCCCGCAGCGATCGCGTCTTCGGTCTCTTGTCTTTGGCGCTTGCCGCGCTCATGGCTTGGGGGACTGACCAAATCCAGGAAAGCTTCATCCAAGATCCGCTGGGGCCCAAAGCCTTTCCTTGGCTCATCGCTGGCGTGCTTGGGCTTTCGGGTTTGGTGATGGTGATCAAGCCAGACCCGCACCAGGGCTGGCCCACACGCCACAAATTGGTTGAGTTGGCCTCTTCGGTGGCCGTGATGTTGGGTTACGCTTACTGGCTGCCGGAGGTTGGCTTTGTGGTCAGCACCGCCCTTTGCGCAGCCTTTCTTTCGTGGCGTTTGGGAAGCACCTGGCGCCAATCGGTTGTTGCTGGCTGTGTGCTGTCGCTCGGTATTTACGTGGTCTTTCAGTGGGTGTTGGGCTTGACCCTCGCTCGCGGGCCCTGGGGGTTTTGAGCCATGGACAGCCTGAATGCACTCATGGATGGCTTTGCGATCGCGTTGACGGTCCAAAACTTGATGCTGGCGCTCATCGGTTGTTTGTTAGGCACGATGATTGGCGCGCTGCCTGGCCTTGGCCCATCCAACGGCGTGGCGATCTTGATTCCGCTCGTGTTCAGTCTCGGCCTGGGGGCGACGCCCGCCCTTATTTTGCTGACCAGCGTGTACTACGGCGCCATGTACGGTGGTCGAATTTCATCCATTTTGCTGAACATCCCTGGCGATGAGCCAGCGCTGATGACCACCCTGGATGGCTACCCCATGGCTCGCAAGGGGCAAGCCGGCGAAGCCCTTGCCATCTCAGGCCTGGCATCGTTTGTCGGCGCGTTCTTCGCGACTTGGGGGTTGGTTTTTTTGGCCCCCCAATTGGTCAATGTCGCGCTGTTGTTTGGACCAGCCGAATATTTCGCGCTGTTCACATTGGCGTTTGCTACCCTTGGCGGCCTGTCCAGCCAAAACCAGGCCAAGGCAGCCTTTGCCGCCGCCGTGGGACTGGGTCTCTCGACGATTGGCGTCGACGGCCAGACTGGCGTACCTCGGCTGAGTTTTGGCAATGTCCATTTCTACGACGGCATCCATTTTCTGGTCGCCATCGTTGGGTTGTTCGCGCTGTCAGAGGTACTGGTGTTCATCGAACACCGGCAATCCGGCGCCGCACACGATGTCCATGCGGTTGCTGATATCGGTCGCGCGGTGCCGCCACTGTCACTGGTCAAGAAGACCTCGGGCTCCATGGCTCGCGGCACAGCATTGGGGTTCATCGCGGGGGTGTTGCCTGGCGCGGGCGCATCGCTTGGCTCATTCATTGCCTACAGCGCAGAGAAGAAGCTGAACGGCAAAAATGGCAACTTTGGCCAGGGCGATCCGCGCGGCGTGGCGGCACCTGAAGCCGGGAACAACGCGGCTGCTGGAGGCGCACTGGTACCGATGCTTGCGCTCGGCGTGCCTGGATCTGGAACCACTGCAGTGCTGCTCGCCATGCTGATGGCCCTAGACATCACGCCTGGGCCTTTGCTGTTTCAAAAGAACCCCGATGTTGTTTGGGGCCTGATCGCGGCACTATTCATCGGCAACTTCATGCTGTTGATGTTGAACATCCCGATGGTTGGGTTGTTCGCGCGTGTCTTGCGGATTCCCTCTCGGTATTTGATGCCCGGCGTCGCGATGGTGAGCTTTGTCGGTATTTACGGCATCAGTGGCTCAACGTTTGATCTCTACATCATGGTCGGATTTGGCGTCATGGGCTGGCTATTTCGCAAGCTCGATATCCCACTGGTTCCCGTGGTGCTGGGGATCATGCTTGGCGATCAGATGGAAAAGAATTTGCGGCGAGCCATGACGATTTCCGACGGGGATTGGGGTGTTTTGGTCAGCACGCCTTTGGCCACAGGGCTATTGATTGCTGCAGTGATTGGATTCATTGCCCCGCTGTTCATGGCGCAGTGGGTTCGCGTGCGCAAATCTTAAGCCGTCTGCGATCCCTCGCAGCAGAGTACCCAGGGGTCGCGCGGGGCTCACGCCTTCTACAATGTCGAGCACGGGGTGCCAAGTCGTCACTTTGGCCAGGCGGGAGCCAATCGTTTCAGCCTGATACAGCCACGCTTATCAAGAACAACACACATGCGATATGACATTTGTGCCATCGGCAACGCACTGGTAGATCTCGAGTTCAACGTCACCGATGACGAGCTCATGGATTTGGGTATCGAGAAAGCCCAAATGACGCTGATGGATGCGGATCGTCGACTCGAGCTGCTGCATCGCCTGAAAGACCAAACACCACGCCGCACGGGCGGCGGATCCGCTGGGAACACGATTGTCGCGCTGCAACAGTTGGGGGGCCAAGCCTTCTACTCATGCCGGGTAGCAGATGATGCATTTGGTCGGTTTTACGCCGATGATCTGGCTGCGCACGGCATTCAAAGTTGTGTCCACCGGTCCAAAACCGACGGCCATACGGGCACATGTTTGGTGATGATCACACCCGATGCAGAGCGCACGATGTGCACGCACCTGAGCGTGAGCGCTGAGCTCAATGCCTCCGATGTAGACGCAGCCGCAATTCGAAGCAGCGCCATCTACTACATGGAAGGTTATCTGGCGGCATCCCCCAGCGGCCTCGCCGCGGCCATGCTGGGACGCACGATCGCCACTGAGGTTGGCGTGCAATTGGCGCTGACGCTGAGCGACGTGAGCATGATCCAATTTTGTCGAGCTGGACTCGAGGCGATGTTGGGCGATGGGGTGGATTTTCTATTTGCCAACGAGGCGGAAATCAAGGCGTGGTTCGGCGAGTCGGATTTCGATGCGTTGATTCCCTCAGCCGCCGCGCTCGCGAAGATGGTTTGCATCACCAGAGGCGCAGACGGATGTGTCATCTTGCACGCAGGCGAGATCATCCAGGTCGCTTCTCCCAAGGTGAAGCCAATCGATACCAATGGCGCAGGCGACATGTTTGCCGGGGCGTTTCTGTATGCGATTCGCCAGGGCCAGAGCCCGGAGCGCGCGGGTGCTCTCGCCACCCACGCGGCCTCTGCTGTGGTAGCCCAGCACGGCAACCGCATGCCCACAGCGACGTTGCAAAGCATTCGCGATGAATGGGCAACAGCGCAATGATGGCGCAATGATGGTTTCGTGATCGCAGCGCCCGTTGTCACCTATAGGGCGGGTTGCCACGGTTCAACTACTCCGCAGAGTCATGCTGCGGTGACTCTCTTTTTTTGTGTGGGGTCAGTGCGCGGTTGCTGAGCCGTGAGTGCGCACTCGTGCGCCGCCTTCCACTGGCATCTGTCGCCTGAGCGATGGCTACTACAAGCGGCTTGGGTAGCATCTGTGCATGTGAAGAAAAGGGGTTGACATGCACGTTTCCGATATCACGGCACTCGGTGCTGTTGACTTGAGCCAAATAATCCACGCGGGCCAATTGAAGTGCGTGGATGTCATGCGCGCCTTTT
>JALQVJ010000240.1 GCA_023260355.1 Burkholderiaceae bacterium
CTTTGTCGAGCAAGCCCTGAAAAAGGGCGCTTAAACCCATGCCTCGGCAAACGCCGAACCACCGCACGGCATCTGCATAAGCAGCAACAAAAAAGGGGCCTCGGCCCCTTTCTTGCTCGGTCGCGGCAAGGCCTTAGGCGCTGGCCTCAAAGACGCTGCCATAGGTGGCGCGCAGCTCGTTCTTTTGCACCTTGCCTGTGCCGCCCACGGGCAGCGTGTCGACAAAGATGACATCGTCTGGCACCCACCACTTGGCGACGCGCTCGCTCAAAAAGTCGAGGACCTCTTGCTTCTCTAGCTTTTGCTCGGGCTTGGTCACGATCAACAGCAGCGGGCGCTCGTCCCACTTGGGGTGCTTGACACCAATCACCGCAGCCATGGCCACAGCAGGGTGACCCACAGCGACGTTCTCGAGGTCGATCGAGCTGATCCACTCGCCGCCGCTCTTGATCACGTCCTTGGTCCGGTCGCGGATCACCATGGTGCCGCTGGCATCGATGGTGGCGATGTCTCCCGTTGGGAACCAGCCGTTCACCAAAGCGGATTTGTCTGACTTGTAGTAGCGCTCAACAATCCACTGGCCGCGCACCATCAGCTCCCCTTGCGACACACCATCGCGGGGGAGGGTGTTGCCGTTTTCGTCAACACACTTGATCTCAATACCGGCCACGGTCTTGCCCTGTTTGGCAATGATGGCGTAGCGCTCATCGGCGGGCTTGTCCAAATCCGCTGCGCTGAGGTTGCTCATGGTGGCCACCGCAGTCGTTTCGGTCATGCCCCAGCCATGGCGCACTTCGACGTTGAACTTTTCACCGAACTTGGCAATCAGGGCCTTGGGCATTGCTGTGCCACCCACCGCCGTGCAACGCATGGTGCTGAACTGCAGGTTGTTTTGCTCCAAGTGCTGGACCAGCCCCAACCAAATGGTGGGCACACCGGCGCTGATGGTGACTTTTTCGGTTTCCATCAGGTTGTACAAATTGGCGCCGTCCAACTGAGGGCCTGGCAACACCAACTTGGAGCCCGCAACCAAAGCCGCGTAAGGGATGCACCACGCGTTGATGTGGAACATGGGTACCACCGGCAAGATCACAGAGCGGGTCGACAAGCCCAAAACATCGGGCGCGCAGCCGCTGACGGCATTGAGCACGATAGCTCGGTGGCTGTACAAAACACCCTTGGGGTTGCCCGTGGTGCCAGAGGTGTAGCACAGCGCAGCACCGTCGTTTTCGCTCAATTCGGGCCATTGGAAGGTGGTGGGCTGACCGGCAATCAGGTCCTCATAGGCGACGACGTTGCTGACACCTTCAATGGCTGGGGTGTGGGCCCCATCGGCCAAACACACCCACAGTTGCACGTGGGGGCAGTGGGCGGCGATGCCTTTGACCAGCGGCGCGAACGTGGCATCAAACAGGACCACCTTGTCCTCGGCGTGGTTCAGGATGTAAATCAGCTGCGAGGGGTGCAAACGCGGGTTGCAGGTGTGCATCACCATGCCAGTACCAGACACGCCAAAGTAAGACTCCAGATGGCGATGGTTGTTCCACGCGATCGAGCCGATCACATCGCCTTTCTTGAGGCCACGTGCGACCAGCGCATTGGCCAGTTGACGCGCACGCGGCGCCATATCGGCGTAGGTGTAGCGGTGCAAATCACCGTGTGTCTCGCGTGACACGACTTCGGTGCTGGCGTGCTGGGCAGCCCCGTGCTCCAAAAGATCGGAAATCAGCAGGGGGCGGTTCATCATCGACATATTGGGTCTCCTGTTATTGAAATAATGTCGAGCGATAGCCTACCATTTTTGTCAAAGACAAGCGGGGGCGCGATGCAATTTTTTGAGATGGGCACCATGTCTTCAGAGCTATCATGACGCCGGTGGCCTTCGCCTCTGCGAACGCGCAACCCGAACGACACAAGGACTCACACCATGCAGTTGGGCAACCCCGACCAAGCCATGATCCAGCGGTTTTTAGCCAACCCCCAGGTGCCGCTCGCCATCGATTCAAACCCCATGGCTTTGGCGCTGGGCTCGACGCTCCATCGGGTGGACCGAGCCGCTGGTGAAGTCGAAATCGGCTACGCGCCACAGCCCTTGTTCATCCAAGGCACGGGCGTCATCCAGGGCGGTGCGGCGCGACAGACCAAGAGCGCGATGCGCGACTGCTGGCGCGCGAAGATCGTGCCGCTCATCCAGATGCACGACGAGCTGTCCTTCTCGTTTGCCGAGGAGCGGCAGGCGAAGCTGGCGGCCGAGCTGATG
>JALQVJ010000328.1 GCA_023260355.1 Burkholderiaceae bacterium
CGCGTGGCTGGCAAAACGCTGGCGCAGTTTGAGGCCATCATGGCCCAGTTGAATTTACCCAAACCGCGGCGAATCGATGAAGCGGTTCCCGCCAATTTAACGTCGGGCTTGCGCCACGACGCAGGAGGAGAAGTTGTGTCCCATGATGTTGTGAGTGTGCGACCTGCAGAGGGCTATGCCGGCGATGTCTTTCCAGAGCTGGCTTGGCATTGGGTGCAATCGGGAGAAGCGGTGTTGGTCGATGTGCGCTCTGATGCCGAACGCGCATGGGTGGGCTTTGTGCCTGAAGCCAAACCCCTGGCATGGAAGCAATGGCCAGTGGTGGACGTCAACCCTGACTTTGATGCAGGCATTCAACGCATTGGCGCTGAAGGCAAAAAGATCGTGTTACTGTGCCGCAGTGGTGTGCGTTCTGTGGCGGCTGCCCAGCGCGCAACCCAATTGGGCCTAGAGGCTTACAACATTTTGGAAGGCTTTGAGGGTGATCCCGATGCCAATGCTCACCGCGGCTTGCTCGGTGGCTGGCGCAAACGGGGTTTGCCCTGGAGACAAAACTGATGAACTCAAAAACCACCCCGGCCGACCTCAGCCCCCAAGTTCAAGCCTTGTTGGCGCGCATTGAGGCCAAGCAAGACGAGGTGGTGGCATTGACGCAAGACTTGGTGCGCATCCCCACGGTGAATCCACCTGGCGATGCCTACGAGGCTTGCGCCAGATTCATTGGCGAGCGTTTAAAGCCGCGCGGTTTTGCCGTTGAATATGTGCGTGCCCACGGCGCACCCGGCGACTCCGATGCCAAACCGCGCATGAACGTGGTGGCCCGTTGGGAAGGCGCAGGTTCTGGTGAGTGTGTTCACTTCAACAGCCACATCGATGTGGTTGAAGCCGGCAGTGGTTGGACCTCTGATCCCTTTGGTGCAGAGATTCGTGACGGCAAAATTTATGGCCGTGGCACCTGCGACATGAAGGGCGGCTTGGCCGCCAGCATCATTGCCTGTGAAGCCTTGATTGAGTCGGGCATGCCCATTCCCGGTGCCCTTGAAATCAGCGGAACGGTCGATGAAGAATCTGGGGGCTTTGCGGGTGTGGGCTATTTGGCCGAGCGAGGTTACTTCAGCAAACCGCGTGTGCACCATGTCATCATTCCCGAGCCCTTGGGTGTTGACCGCATCTGCTTAGGTCACCGCGGTGTGTGGTGGAGCGAGGTAGAAACCAAAGGCCGTATTGCCCATGGTTCGATGCCGTTTTTGGGCGACAGCGCCATCAACCACATGAGCGCGTTCATTCATTTGCTCGAAACCCAATTGCAACCGCAGCTGAAGCAGCGTCACACCTCTGAACCGGTGGAGCCCCCGGGTGCGCGCGTCAGCACTTTGAACATCAACAGCATTCATGGCGGTCAAGTTGAGCAGCGATACGCCACCGATGAACGCGGTTGGCCCACCGCTGATGCGCCTTCGCCAGTGGTGGCGCACAGTTGCCGCACCGTGCTCGACAGGCGCTTCATTGCCGAAGAGAATTTGGAAGCTGTGAAGCAAGAAATCATCGACATGCTCGATGAACTGAAGCGCACACGCCCTGGCTTTGATTACGGCATTCGCGACATCATGAGCTTTGTGCCCACGGCCACGCCGCGTGATGCACCGGTGGTGGATGCCACAGCGCGGGCCATTGCGCGCGTGCTCGGCCGCGAACCTTCTTACATTGCCAGTCCTGGCACCTATGACCAAAAGCACATTGTGCGAAGTGGCAAGCTCAGAGACTGCATTGCCTATGGCCCTGGCATCTTGGATTTGGCCCATCAGCCCAATGAGTACGTGGGCATTCAAGAGTTGGTGGATTCTGCCAAAGTGATGGCGCTGGCCAGTTTGAGTTTGACGGGCGCGATGCGATAAAGTTTTTGGCATGACCAGAATTCTGATCGCTGGCTATCAGCACGAGACCAATACCTTTGCCCCCAGCCTGGCCGATTGGGCCGCCTTCAATTGCGGTGAATCTTTTCCGGCCTACATGCGGGGACAAACGGTCATCGATCAAATGACGGGCATCAACATGCCCATCTCAGGCTTCATGGATGCAGCCAAGCGTTGGCAGTGGGAATTGGTGCCTTCTGCATGGGCAGGCGCAACGCCTTCCTCTTATGTGACGCAAGAAGCTTTTGAAAACATTGCTTCCGCCATCTTGGAAGACATTCGAAATGCTTTGCCCCAAGGACTGGATGGCATTTATTTGGACCTCCATGGTGCGGCGGTTGCCGAACATGCAGATGACAGTGAAGGCGAGTTGTTGTCGCGCATTCGGCAATTGGTGGGTCCCGCCATGCCCATCGTGGCCAGCTTGGATTTGCATGCCAATGTGACGCAGCGCATGCTGGCGCAAAGTGATGCCTTGGTGTCTTACAGAACCTATCCGCACATTGACATGGCCGACACGGGTGAGTTGGCGGCGCAGTTGATGCAACGGCGTGCTGTCGTGTCGGCCCTGGATAACATCACCGAGCCCAAAAAGGAGTCTTAACGTGTGGTCCCCAACGCCATCGTCGACCTTAGAGTACTTTGCCATGTTAGTGGCAGACCCCACTGATCTCCCGCTTTTGGAGGCGGCGGCCAGCCTTGCGCTTGATGAGTACCCAGACCTTTCCATCCAAATGGTCCCCAATGCGGTGGACCAACTGGTTGGGCGGCTGCACCGCCGACTGCCTGCCGATGCGGCACCGATCGCTCGCGTCAGGGCACTGAATCATTTTTTCTATAACGATCTGGGTTTCCGTGGCAATTTAAATAACTACTACGACCCCGATAACAGCTACGTCCACTTGGTGCTCTCGACGCGCATGGGAATCCCGATCTCGCTCGCCGTGTTGTGGCTTGAGTTGGCGCACAGTTTGGACCTCAATGCAGCAGGGGTCTCATTCCCCGGACATTTCTTGTGCAAAGTGAGTCTGTCAGAAGGACAAGTCATCCTTGATCCGTTTAGCGGTGAGACATTGGGGCGTGAGGCGGTATCTGAGCGCTTACAGCCTTTCAAACGGGCGCACGGCCTGCCGGAAGATGACGAAGCACCGTTGGATCTGTTCTTACAACCCGCGACCGCATCTGAAATTTTGCATCGGATGCTACTGAACCTGCGTGAAATCCATCGCTCACACGACGACGCGCAACGGGAATTAGCGGTCCATGA
>JALQVJ010000343.1 GCA_023260355.1 Burkholderiaceae bacterium
TGGGCGTGTCTTACCAAGCAGGTACCAAGGCGTCGAAACCGCTCGGCGCAAGTCTGCTGTCTTGGAAAGTGACGATTTCATATGCGTCGGGTGCGTCCAACAAGGCGCGCAGCAATTGGTTGTTCATGGCGTGGCCGCTGCGAAACGCACTGTAGGCTGCCAGCAAGGGCTTGCCCAACAGGTTCAGGTCACCCATGGCATCTAAGATTTTGTGTTTGACAAACTCATCTTGGTAACGCAACCCGTCGGCGTTCAAGACCTTGACGTCATCTAGCACGATGGCGTTGTCCATGCCGCCGCCCAATGCGAGACCATGGCTTCGCATGGTCTCCACATCGCGAGTAAAGCCAAAGGTTCGGGCTCTGGCGATGTCTCTGGCGTAGCGGCCACTGCCCAGCTCGAACTCTACAACTTGCCCAGTGGCGTTCACTGCAGGGTGGTCGAATTCGATTTCGAAGCGCAACTTGTAACCGTGGTAAGGCTCTAGTGGGGCCCACTTGTACGCAGGCGTGCCTCGGCCTTCCTCAACCTTCACCGTGCGCGTGATTCGAACAAATTGTTTGGCCGCTGGCTGGGTAACGATGCCGGCGCTTTGAAGCAGGTAAACAAAAGATGCCGCAGACCCATCCAGGATGGGGACTTCTTCGGCGGTGATATCGATGAACACGTTGTCCAGTCCCAGACCGGCACAAGCCGACATCAAGTGTTCGACCGTGTTGACTTTCGCGCCGCCATTGCTCAGCGTCGACGCCAACCTGGTGTCCGATACCGATGCCGCACTGACTGGGATCTCAACGGGCTCACTCAAATCAACTCGGCGAAACACGATCCCGGTGTCAGGTGGTGCTGGACGCAACGTCAACTCCACACGCGCACCACTGTGCAAACCCACGCCAGTCGCGCGAGTCGTGGTTTTGAGCGTGTGTTGTTTCAGCATAAAAACAATTCTAGGTGGGTTGGTCGACAGCAGAGACAGACGGAATGCCATCTACCCACAGCGCTTGGGGATAACGCTGGGGGCAGACCCTGAAGTGGCAGCCTATCTTGGCGGCCGCCAACCCACTGCGCACTGATCGACGCGATCAGTCCGCTTGTTTGCGCAAAAACGCAGGGATTTCGAAATCTTCCATACCACCGGATGACAACGCATTCACACGCTCGGCTGCCTGTGTGCGGTTGGTGAACCACACGCGAGGTGCCGTTTCTGGCAGCTTGGCGTAGCCCGTGACGTCAGCGCGTTCGCCGGCATCTTGTGCTTGCTGTGCGCCGATCGCGCCACCTGTGGCTTGGATAGGCATGTTGTCCGTACCCGTGCGCAACACCTCCAGCTTGGGAGCTTGGTGGCGCGCTTGTGCACGATCCAAACCTGTCGCAACCACTGTCACGCGGATGTTGTCACCGAGTGTGTCGTCGTAGGCGGTACCGTAGATCACGTGTGCATTGGGAGAGGCGTATGCGCGGATGGTTTGCATCGCGACGCTGGACTCTTTCAATTTCAGCGACCCCTTGGCAGCACTGATCAACACCAACACACCGCGTGCGCCGGACAGATCGATACCCTCGAGCAAAGGACACGCGACGGCGGACTCGGCTGCAATGCGGGCGCGCTCTTCGCCAGAAGCGACGGCAGTGCCCATCATGGCTTTGCCAGGCTCGCCCATCACGGTGCGCACGTCTTCAAAGTCAACGTTCACGTGACCTGGCACGTTGATGATCTCGGCGATACCGCCGACCGCGTTCTTCAACACGTCATTGGCGTGGGCAAACGCTTCCTCTTGGGTGACGTCGTCGCCGTAGACCTCCAGCAGTTTGTCGTTCAGCACGACGATCAATGAGTCCACGTTGGCTTCCAGTTCAGCCAATCCGCTTTCTGCGTTGTTCGAACGCTTTTGGCCTTCGAACTCGAAGGGGCGGGTGACAACACCCACGGTCAACACGCCCATTTCTTTCGCGACGCGAGCGATCACGGGGGCGGCACCAGTGCCCGTGCCACCGCCCATGCCTGCGGTGATGAACAGCATGTGTGCATCGCCAATGGCCTCGCGGATATCTTCGATCGCGATCTCTGCGGCATCGCGGCCTTTTTCGGGTTTGCTACCAGCCCCCAAGCCGGTGTTGCCCAACTGAATGACTTTGTGTGCGCCGCTTTGCGACAACGCCTGAGCGTCCGTGTTGGCGCAGATGAACTCAACGCCGCTCACCTCGGACTCAATCATGTGTTGGACCGCGTTGCCGCCGCCTCCACCGACGCCCACCACTTTGATGCGGGTGCCTTGGTTGAATTCTTCGACTTCAATCATTTCGATAGTCATGGTGTTTTCCTTCAGGGTTAAAACGATTTAAAAATGGGTAGACGGGATCAATGGCGTGCGACCTATGGCGGTCCGGTGTCGGCATTGAATTGAGGTGACCAAAGCAGCAGTTGGGTGTGATTTGTCATCAGAACACTCCAGTGAACCAGTCGCGCAGACGCCCCCAAGCGGACTGCATAGAGCTGGCGCTTTTAGCGACCTTGTGCCCGCGCAGGCGAGCCAATCTGGCTTCTTCAAGCAGCCCCATCACGGTGGCTGCCCGAGGGTGCGCCACCATGTCAGAAAGGGCGTTGGCCATGGTCGGGACGCCCCGGCGCACGGGCTTTAAAAAGATGTCTTCGCCCAGTTCGATCATGCCGGGCATGACCGCTGTCCCACCGGTCAAAACAATGCCGGACGAGAGCACCTCTTCGTACCCAGAGTCGCGGATGACTTGTTGAACCAGCGTGAAAATTTCCTCGACGCGCGGCTCGATGACTCCCGCCAGCGCCTGGCGCGAAATCATGCGGGGCTCGCGGTCCCCTAAGCCTGGGACTTCGATGCGGGCTTCTGGGTCAGCCAAGAGTTGCTTGGCTCGGCCTGCCATGACTTTGATCTCCTCAGCATCCTTGGTGGGGGTGCGCAGTGCCATGGCAATGTCGGACGTGATCAAATCGCCCGCGATCGGGATGACTGCAGTGTGTCGGATTGCACCACCCGAAAAAATCGCTACATCGGTGGTGCCACCGCCAATATCGACCAAGGCCACGCCCAGCTCACGCTCGTCATCACTCAAGACCGCATGGCTCGACGCCAAAGGGTTCAGCATCAGCTGATCCACTTCGAGGCCGCAGCGGCGAACACATTTGATGATGTTCTCGGCTGCGCTTTGGGCGCCGGTCGCAATATGCACCTTGGCCTCCAAGCGCAAGCCACTCATCCCGATGGGCTCTTTGACGTCTTGGCCATCGATGACAAATTCCTGCGGCTCGACCAACAACAAACGTTGGTCTGCCGGAATATTGATGGCCCTCGCCGTCTCGATGACGCGAGCAACGTCTGAGGCGGACACCTCGCGGTCTTTGATCGCCACCATGCCACTGCTGTTCATGCCTCGAATGTGGCTGCCCGTGATACCCGTGAACACCCGGCCAATGCGACAGTCCGCCATGAACTCGGCTTCTTTGAGCGCCTGCTGGATGCTCGACACCGTCGCGTCGATGTTGACAACCACGCCTCGCTTGAGTCCTTGGCTGTCAGCCACGCCGATTCCGGCGAGCTTCAAATCGCCGCTGGTCTGTACTTCGGCGACGACGACCATCACTTTGGATGTGCCGATGTCCAAGCCGACGACCAAATCTTTGTATTCCTTTGCCATGTTCAGTTCTCTGGTGGTTTAAGGGTTGTTTCGAGAGCCCACCGACACGCCCGAGAGCGCGACGGCGTATCCGTTGGGGTAACGCAGATCGATGCTGCGCAGCGCCTGCTCGTAGCGTTGACGCAGTTCCGGTAGGGTGTTGATCATTCGATCAACTTGTGTCAGCCATTCGTCAACAGGTGTGCGGCCCAAAGCCAGATTGATGTCGCCTTCGAGCTCAGCCATCCAGCTGCCATGCGAAGACAGCGTCAGCCGTTTGGCCTTCAAATTGGCGAGCTTGAGCACAGCCTGCAAATCAGAAAACGCTTTGAGGACATCTTTCACCCGATCCTCTGGGCCAGCGAGCACGGGCCAGCCTTGGCTTTCATCGGCTTCGGCTTGTGCTTCAAAAATCTCGCCTTGTGCGTTGACCAACTGCGTGCCTTGGGCTTCTCCCCACCACGCCACGGCTTCGTGCTCTTCAATCGTGATGCGAAGACCTTTGGGGAAGTC
>JALQVJ010000351.1 GCA_023260355.1 Burkholderiaceae bacterium
CGAGGCGAGGTGCCTCCAGCGCTCAAAAAGGAATAACCGTCATGTGCGGAATAGTCGGGGTGCTTCATCAAGCCCCAGTGAATCAGTTGATTTACGACGCGCTCTTGCTCTTGCAACACAGAGGTCAAGACGCTGCTGGTATTGCGACCCAAGAAGATCGCAAGTTCTTCATGCACAAAGCCAAAGGCATGGTGCGAGATGTTTTTCGGACGCGCAACATGCGTGCATTGCCCGGGAATGTCGGTCTGGGTCAAGTGCGCTATCCGACTGCTGGCAATGCCCACAGCGAGGAAGAGGCCCAGCCTTTTTATGTCAACGCGCCCTATGGCATCGTGCTGGTGCACAACGGCAACTTGACGAATGCCAGTGCACAGAAGAACGCACTTTTTGTCGACGACCATCGCCATATCAACACCGAGAGCGACTCGGAAGTGTTGCTCAATGTGTTCGCCCATGAGTTGGAGAAGGCCACACGCGGTTTGCACCTGAAGCCCGAGGAAGTGTTCAAGGCCGTGCGAGCCGTGCATCAGCGCATCCAGGGGTCGTACGCTGTGATCGCCATGATTGCGGGGCATGGCTTGGTGGCCTTCCGGGATCCGTTTGGCATTCGACCACTTTGTATGGGCCAAGCCAACGGCGCAGTGATGTTCGCCAGTGAGTCAGTCGCCGTCGATGGCACGGGCTTTGAATTCTTGAGGGATGTGGAGCCCGGTGAGGCGGTTTTTGTGGACCTCCAAGGTCAGGTCTACAGCCAGCAGTGCGCTGGCAATTCCCGCTTGATGCCTTGCATGTTTGAGTATGTGTATTTGGCGCGTCCCGACTCTATGCTCAGCGGCATTTCGGTCTATGAAGCGCGTCTCGCGATGGGCGAAACCTTGGCCAAGCGGGTGATCTCAACGGTCTCGCCTGACTTGATCGATGCGGTGATCCCCATTCCCGAATCTTCACGCCCCAGCGCAATGCAGTTGGCCCACCTATTGGGCAAGCCATACCGCGAGGGATTTGTCAAAAATCGTTACGTTGGGCGCACCTTCATCATGCCCGGGCAATCCGTTCGCAAAAAATCAGTTCGCCAAAAGCTCAATGCCATCAACAGTGAGTTTGCTGGACGCAATGTCTTGCTGGTTGACGATTCAATCGTGCGCGGCACCACAAGCCGTGAGATCGTGCAGATGGCTCGAGAGGCCGGTGCGCGCAAGGTGTACCTGGCGAGCGCGGCGCCACCTGTGCGCTATCCGAACGTATACGGCATTGATATGCCCAGCGCCGAGGAGTTGGTCGCACACGGCCGCAGCACTGAAGAGATCAGGGCTTTGATCGGTTGCGATGCCTTGATTTATCAAGACGTCGAAGCGTTGAAGAAAGCGGTGGGGAGCCTCAATCCCGCCATCCATGGCTTTGACGCCTCATGCTTTGACGGTGTCTATTGCACCGGCGACATCACGATGGATGAAGTGGTGGCGATCAACTCCGGACGCAGCCGCGGGGATGAAGAAGATTCACCGTCTTCCCGCTTGGCCCTACCGAACTCTGAGGGGGCATGATGAGCAACAAAAGAGACCAGTGGTCATCTGAGACCCAAGCGGTTCGGGTGGCGGTGCCGCCCACTGCATATGGCGAAAATTCCGAAGCCTTGTTTCTGACCAGCGGATACGTGCAACCGAGTGCTGAATCCGCCGCAGCGCGATTCGCGGGCGAAGAGGATGGCTTCACCTATGGCCGCTATGGCAATCCCACGGTTGCATCCTTTGAAGCCCGTTTGGCTGCGTTAGAGGGCGCGCCCGCTGCGATATCAACGGCCTCAGGGATGTCAGCGATTTTGATGATGTGCATGGGGTTGTTGCAGGCGGGCGATCATGTCGTGGCCTCGCGTTCGATGTTCGGCTCAACCATCAAGCTGATCGGCTCCGACTTGGCCAAATTCGGTGTGACATCCACCTTTGTGCCGCAAGCGGATGTGGACGCTTGGCAACGAGCGATTCAGCCCAATACCAAGCTGCTGTTTGCAGAAACGCCGACCAATCCTTTGACCGAGGTGTGTGACATTGCGGCTCTGTCTGCCCTGGCGCATCAGGCAGGCGCTTGGTTCGCGGTCGACAATTGTTTTGCCACACCAGCGCTACAAAAACCCATGGCGCTGGGGGCCGACATCATTGTTCACTCAGGCACCAAGTTTTTAGACGGACAAGGGCGCGTCATGGCTGGTGCACTTTGCGCATCCCAGGAGCTGATCAATCAAAAGTTTCTGCCGATCTTGAAAAGTGCTGGTATGACATTGGCACCGTTCAACGCATGGGTGGTGCTCAAGGGGTTGGAGACGCTCTCGATCCGCATGCGCGAACAATCTGCCCGGGCGTTGGCTTTGGCGCAGTGGTTGGAAGACCAAGCGCCTGTTGCCAGAGTCTTTTACCCTGGCCTCGAGAGTCACCCTCAGCATGCCTTGGCGATGGCGCAAATGAACGGGGTCGGCGGTGCTGTCTTGTCTTTCGAGCTAAAGAATCGCGATGTCGAGGATGCGCGCAAGCGCGCATTTGCGGTCTTGAATGCGCTGGAAACAGCGTCTTTGTGTACCAACCTCGGTGATACCAAAACGCTCTGTGCGCATCCTGCCAGCACCTCGCATGGTCGCCTCACAGAGGCGCAACGCCAAGACTCCGGTATTTCGCAGGGCTTGATCCGCGTCTCCGTTGGGCTCGAGAGTTTGGAAGATATCCAGGCTGACTTCAGTCAAGCCTTGGCAAGTTTGTGAGAAAAAATTGAAAGTACGTACCCGCTTTGCTCCCTCGCCAACCGGCTTCATTCACCTGGGCAACATTCGATCAGCGCTCTACCCGTGGGCGTTTGCCAAATCAAAGGGCGGCGACTTCATTTTGCGCATTGAAGACACCGATTTAGAACGCTCCTCTCAGGCTGCGGTCGATGTCATTTTGGAAGGCATGGCCTGGCTCGGATTGACGCCAGACGAAGGGCCGTTCTATCAAATGCAACGCATGGATCGCTACCGCGAAGTCCTCGAACAGCTGAAGATCAACGGCGCAATTTACCCGTGCTACATGTCCATGCAAGAGCTGGATGCGTTGAGGGAGCGCCAGATGCAGGCCAAGGAAAAGCCTAGATATGACGGCACTTGGCGCCCTGAGGACGGCAAGCAATTGCCCACTGTGCCCGAAGGCGTGCAGCCAGTTTGGCGTTTCAAGAACCCTCGGCACGGCGTCGTGGCTTGGGACGACAAGGTCAAAGGGCGGATTGAAATCCAAAACGCTGAGTTGGATGACTTGGTTGTCGCACGCCCAGATGGCACGCCAACTGGGTCAAGTATCTGGTGGTGGATGGTCCGGCGCTGCGCTTCGAGGCCCAGGCGGTCGTCCACCTGCTGCTTGCCGCCGCCGCCATGGGCTTCGGCTATGCCGCATGGAACGTCGGCA
>JALQVJ010000386.1 GCA_023260355.1 Burkholderiaceae bacterium
CCAACGGGTAAGGGCCCAAGTGCACAGGTCGATCGCGATAGGAAAACAGTCTCATGCGAACATGATCACTGGACATGGCCAATATTTCCACTGATTCCTGTCACCGCAGTCGCAAAAAGGTGCGCCCCCAGCCGGCGCAGAGACGGCCGCCTTGGGGAGCCCTCAGGCGTCCAAGGCCACGATCACCACAGCCGAGTGGGCCACCCGCGCCATGGCGTGTTGGCCCGCTTTGAGACCATGACCGGCGCGCGCAAATCCGACGGCGCGCAGCGCCAAGGACGCCTCATCACCGGCCAACTGCAGCGTCACCTCGCCACCCGCGGCTGCACGCGACGCGCGCATCACACGGCCTCGCCACAGCGTCTCAGCGGCGCCGTCGGCCGCACTGACAACACGGCTGCCCATGCCCTGCTGTTGGCCCTTTGCCAGCTGTTTCAGGCCCGCCTCACGCCCGCCCTCAGTCGCAGGAAACACCTCCAGCGCGGTCGCCTTGCACAGAGCCAACACGCGTGTGCCAGCCTTCAGGTCCAACAACTCGGCGCTTTCTCGCGTGATCACAGCCGCCAGTGGCATCCCTCCTGCCAAGGCGAGCGCCACGCGCACCATGCCGCCTTGGCGCTTGAGCTGGACCACTTGCGCAGGCCATTGGTTGCGCATGCTGGATCGAAACTGCAAGCCAAGCGGTGCAAGCGCATCTTGCCCCTTGGTGATGTTCGCCAGCGCGGTGCGCCGCGCACTTTGGAGCCATTGCGCGGCGTGCAGAAGTTGCTCGCCGGCAGCAGTTAGCACAGCCCCACCGCCGCCGCTGCCACCCACCGCGCTTTGCACCAATGGCGCCCCCGCAAGGTTGCTCAGCGTCTCCACCGCTTGCCACGCCGCTTTGTAGCTGACACCGTTGTGGCGCGCCGCCTCACTGATCGAGCCGCACTCGCCAACGCTGCGCAAGATGGCAAGCCGCTTGTCGGCAATGTCGGTACCCAGGGCAAGGCTGAGGCGTTCGGTCGAGGCTTTCATGAGACGTATTGTGACGCGAAAGGCATCGCTGTGCTACATTCGCTATTCCAAAAATGAATAGCGAAACAGCCTTGCATTTTTCCCCATCCAATCAAGACGCCAGCTGTCAAAAGCCAGACCAAAGGTCTGGGCTGTCTGCACTGGTTGATCTTGCGAATCGGCGCGTTGCGGGCTGGCACCTGCCCGCTCGCCTGCCCGCTCGCCTGCTGGGTCGCAGGCTGTTGGCGGCGGTCGTGTGCGCCGCCGGATTTGCGACGGGGCAGGGTACCCATGCGGCCGTGGTGCATTTGGCGGTGGCGTCCAACTTTGCCAAGCCCATTCAGGCTTTGGTCTCTGACTTTGAGCAAAGCCATCC
>JALQVJ010000081.1 GCA_023260355.1 Burkholderiaceae bacterium
ATCAAGCCGGCGCTGGAAGTCGACCCCAGCCAAGGTGACCAGTGGGCATACCGAGGGCCCAAGGCCACGGCCCTGGGGGTTGAGCATTTGGCAAGGCATGGCGCGCAAGGACGCGGCGTGCTCATCAATCTGCATGCCCACTTGGGTCGGGAGCGCGTCGCCGTTGGCTACGACAAACTCATGGGCATCATGGAGGCCGATGGCGTCACGGTTGAACGCGGCGACATGGTGTGCCTGTACACCGGCTTTGCGGACGTGGTGCTGGAGATGAATCGCGAGCCCGACGCCAAGGTGCTGCACAGCACCTGCTCTGGCCTGGATGGTGAAGATCCCAAGCTCTTGCAATGGATCACGGACAGTGGCCTGTCTGCCCTGATCGCCGACAACTACGCAGTGGAGTTGATGCTGCGGCGGTGGATGGAGCCGATTCGCAAGCCCAAGTTGCCGCTGCACGAGCACTGCCTGTTCAAAAACGGGATTCACCTGGGCGAACTCTGGTACCTCACGGAGTTGGCCAATTGGTTGCGCGCCCACGGCCGCTATCGCTTCATGCTGACCGCCCCTCCTCTGCACCTGCCAGGCGCGGTGGGTTCGCCGGTCAACCCGATTGCCACGGTGTAAGGGCCGCAAACCACGGCATGCGCGGTGGCGGCCTCATCAGGCGCCAAGGCAATGGGCAAGCATTCGCCCTGGCCCCGCCGCGCCCGGGCTACAAAAAGGCGCTAGGATCGGCGCCGATCTGTGTTCAACGAAACAATGAGGTGCAGCAATGCGAGTGGCAGTGATGGGGGCGGGCGCGGTTGGTTGCTATTACGGCGGCATGCTGGCGCGGGCCGGACACGAGGTGACCTTGATTGGCCGTGCTTCGCATGTCGAGGCGATGAACACACGCGGGCTTCGCCTCCAAACCCAAGCCTTCGACCAACATATAGCCGTGCGCGCGAGCACCGATGTGCAAGCGATTGCAGGGTGCGAGGCGCTGCTCTTTTGTGTCAAGTCCAGCGACACCGAGAGTGCCGGCACCGCTGTTCGCGCGCACCTGCCAAAGGGCATCCCAGTCTTGAGCCTGCAAAACGGCGTGGACAACGCCGATCGACTCAGCGCTGTGCTGAATCAGGCTGTGATCGCAAGCGTGGTTTATGTCGGCACCGAAATGGCGGGCGCCGGCCATGTGTTGCACCACGGCAGAGGCGAACTCGTCTTGGGTGACGGGCGACACACTGCGGCATGCGCACAGTGGCTTGCACAGGCAGGCATCCCCAACCAGATTTCCGCCAACATCCGCGGCGCCCTGTGGACCAAGTTCATCATCAACGGGGTATACAACGCCCCATCAGCCATCACGCAGTTACCCTACGGTCAGATGGTAGCCGTGCCCGGCATGTGGGCCCTGATGCGCCAGGCCTTTGATGAATGCATGGCGGTAGCCAATGCGGCAGGCGTTGAGTTGGATCAGCCGGTCTGGCCCATGATTGAAGGTATTGCGCAAAGCATGCAGGGGCAATACTCGTCAACGGCGCAGGACTTGCAAAAAGGCAAGTCAACCGAAATCGACCACCTCAATGGCACATTGGTGCGTCTCGGCGAGGCGCTTGGCGTCCCCACGCCGACGCACCTGAGCTTGTGGTCGCTCGTCAAGGGACTGGAACGCACACGCGAGCGTGCTTCAACCCATTGACCGCAGCCGCCTCGAGACAACCAGCACAAAGTCGGCATAACCTAGTGAAAGCCCTAGGGAATGCCCTGCAACGAGCACGGCGAAAGCGTGCATGATGTGCGACTGCACTGCATGAGTCTTTGAACACCCATGCCACTTCACATCCACAACGAGGGCCACCATGAAGCT
>JALQVJ010000109.1 GCA_023260355.1 Burkholderiaceae bacterium
ATCAAGCCCGCCGTCCAAGCCACAAAGACGGGACGCATTGGCGTGATGGCCACCCGAGGAACCACGCAAAGCCAAAAATACAAAGCACTGCTCGCCACCTTGGAGAACCAAGCTGAGTATGTTGTCTGTCCGTGCGATGGCTTGGCTCTGGCGATTGAGCAAAGCACGCGCAGCGCGCACATGGATACCGCGCCTGCGCGCATCACCGAGTTGATCGATACCTACACCGCGCGCTTGGGCCCTTGGGGCAATCTCCCGGGACAAATGGATACCTTGGTGTTGGGCTGCACACACTACGTATTTGCGCACGATGAGATTCAGGCGAGAGTTGGAGACCAAGTCACACTCATCCATACCGGCGAGGCTGTTGCCATCCACACCCGGCGGCGATTGGCTGAGACCCAACAATGGGTGGCGCATGGTGACAACGCAGACCTCGCGGCCAAGTTGAGCCTGTGGACCACTGGCGATCTGGACAGCTTGAAAGCCGCCACGCAACGGTGGCTGCAACTGCCCCGCTCGATCTGCCACAGCGCAGAGGCCGTTTGAGCTGCAGGAGGCGTCTCAGTGCGGGGCGTCTGGCTGATTCAGAGGCGCGGCGTCTGCAAACGCAGGCAACGCGAGGCATGCCGCGTCGACAGCACTGATCAGCGGCCAACGCGACATGTCCACGTTGAAGCGGCGTGCGCTCTCGACTTGCGGAATCAAATACAAATCTGCCAGTGTCGGCGCATTGCCAAAGCTGAATGCACCGCGCCCTGGGTCGGCGCGCAACATGGCCTCATAGGCGTCAAAACCGTCGCCGATCCAACGCCCACACCATGTTTGAACAGCCTCTTCACTGGCGCCAAACTGTTGCCGCAGGTATTGAAGAATTCGGCGGTTGTTCACTGGATGGATATCGCAGCCCACTATCGCGGCCAACGCCCGCACATGGGCGCGATGCATCGGGTCTGAGGGCAACAGCGGTGGCGTGGGATGTGTCTCTTCGAGCCACTCCAAAATGGCCGGTGATTGGATCATCACCTTGCCATCAACGACCAATGCGGGCAGCAGCTTTTGCGGGTTGACCTCGGCATAAGGTGGCTCGAGTTGCTCGTCCACACGCAAGTCGACGTATGAGTGGGTGGCGCTCAGCCCTTTGAGGCCAAGCGCGATGCGCACACGGTGGGCCGTGCCACTGCGAAAAAAAGTGAAGAGATTCATGGCAGCCTTGGTCATATCCATCGCACCCGCTATTGCACCCGCGATTGCATCACTCGGCTGGGCCGATGGTCAGCGCAATTTCAGAAACACCGGCCACTTGCCCCGTGATGTGATCTCCCGCGACCACAGGCCCCACCCCTTCGGGCGTCCCGGTATAAATCAAATCCCCGGGTTGCAGATGATAGAACTGCGAGAGGTCTTCGATGATTTCTCGGATGTTCCAAATCAATTTGCTGACATCGGAACTCTGTTTGGTTTCCCCGTTCACCGCGAGGGAAATGCTGCCCTGTTCGATGACCACATGGGGCATCGGCACGATTTCGGTGCACACAGCAGAGTTCTCGCAATCTTTGCCCAAATCCCACGGGCGACCTTTGTCCCGCGCCACCAACTGCAAGTCACGGCGCGTCATATCCAAGCCTGCTGCGTAACCATAAATGTGCCTGTGGGCATCCTCGGCACGAATTCGAAAGCCCCCTTCCCCAATCGCCACCACCAGCTCCATCTCGTAATGGAAATTCTGTGTGCCAGGGGGATAGGGAATCGTCGAGCCAGACGGGGTCAAGGCCTGTGGGGCTTTGGTGAAATAGAAGGGGCGGGCTGTCGCCTTATCGATGGGGTTGCCCATCTCTTCAGCGTGCGCCATGTAGTTGCGCCCCACAAAATACAAACGATGCACCGGGAACAAATCAGTGCGCCCTCGCACGGCAACAGCTGCGGGCGCAGGAGGATTCCAAAGGTATTGGGTCATGGGGAGCTCTTTCATCAAATAAAAATGGAAAAGTGACGCGCGTGTCCCGAAGCGGGCTTGAGCGATGTTGGCGAGTGTATCTCCGGACCGGCGCGATATCAGTCGCGGACTTCGTAGACGCCCAGTTTGCGATGCAGCGGCGCCTCGTCGGCGATGAATACAAAGGCAGCGTGCTCGGTAGAGCCATTGCGCAAGCGCACAGCGGTATACCCGGGCGCACAACAGGTGTCGGCTTGCGCCAAAGCAAAAACCTGCGACTGCACGGTCACCTCGACGCTGCCCTCAATTTGGTGAAACACCTGGGCTGGCGAACGAGCAGGCAAGGACAGGGTTTGTCCGGGCCGCAGCATCAAGGCGTAAAAGCCCAAAATATTCTCGGCATCCTCTCCGGTTTCAGGGTTGACGTAGGTCACTTGAATCGCCTCGAGGTCAGGGCGATCCGCAGCCAACGACTCCAGTGCCGCTTTGACGTCGACCCAAGAGTAGCGCAGCATGGGGTAGCGCTTGTTGGTGCGCTGGAAAACCGGCGTGGGTAGCACACCGCCCCGCGCATAGGCCCGATCGCCACGTCCGACGATCTGCTTTTGGCGGTCCCCATTGATGTGATAGCTGGCCTCCATGTAGTAGACCAGCGGCAAATCCAACACATCGAGCCATACGACTGGCTCTTGTCCATCGTGTCCATGTTCGTGCCAGAGCCCTGTGGGGGTAAGGATCAAGTCGCCGCGCGACATCATGCACTTCTCACCGTCGACAGTGGTCCATGCGCCCTCGCCCTCCACCACCATGCGAACGGCATTGGGCGTGTGGCGATGAGACGGGGCCCACTCGCCTGGCAAAAGCAATTGCATGCCCAAGTAAATGGCTGGACTGGCCTGCATCTTCTCCAGACCATGGCCAGGGTTGGCCAACACCAAAACCCGGCGCTCCGCCTTTTCAATGGGGGTGAGCTCTCCGGCCTGCAGCAACAGCGGCTTGATTGTTTCGTATGGCCAGTGGGTCGCGGTGGTCTGGCGGGTGGGAATGTGGGGGGGCAAGACGCCGCGCAAACTCGGCCACAGAGGCACCAAATTGCGTTGTGTCAACGCATCTCGGTAATCTTGCGGCAAATCTTCCAAACGACCCAATTCGTTCATCTCTCACTCCAATGGGAAAGGCCGAGACAGTGTCGCCGGCACACCCATGGCGCGCGACACCATCCACTTGGGTCGACACCTTACAACCAAACGGCTCACGCTGGCTATCGAGCGCGCGTCTGGCGATAGCTGACCGTCAAACCAAGCTGCGCGAAAGCGAGGCGATGGAGCGCCCCAACCTCGCCTTCAAATCACTGGCGCGCCAAACGGTGTTGAGCGGGCGTGGGGCTTGGAAAACTGGTTCGGAAAGGGTTGATGTCCATGCCGCCGCGCCGCGTGAATCGAATGAGAACCTGCAACTTCAGCGGCCGGCAATGGCGCCAAATGTCCATGAAGACACGCTCAGAGAGGGGCTCATGGAATTCTTGTAGGTCACGAAACGAGATCAAATAGCGCAACAATTTTTCTTGGTCGATCGCCCGGCCCACGTAGCGAATCTGGATGCTGCCCCAATCGGGCTGCCCGGTCACACGACAGAGGGCGCGAACCAAGTCACTGCGCAGCGTCTCTTCAACGACTGCCTCCTCGTCGACGCATGCCAAGACCTCACCCGCAGGCGCTGGGGCGTCCATGTCGATGTCGAGCCGGTCCAAATTCAAGCCCTCCAACTCACCGATGCGCTGCTGTGCAAACGCGTCTGGAGAGATCAACTCGACACTCGGCTTTGCACCGGCTTGCCCTGACCAAAGCACGGGGTGAATATCTGCAACGATGCGCTGCGCCACCGCCTCTGCAGATGCGAATCGGTGCGCGTTGAACCCATTGAGATACAACTTGAAAGACTTGCTCTCGATCATGAACGGCGTCTCGCATGGCACATGGA
>JALQVJ010000139.1 GCA_023260355.1 Burkholderiaceae bacterium
CGGCATCCGAGGAGCGCTGCAGTCATTTTGACGAGGCTCGGACAGACAACAACGGCGCTCACCCACGACTTGAAGGGTGAGCATCCTCCAAGCGTGGTGCTGTGCAACACCAACCGGAGAAAACCATGAACGCCGTTGTAGACGCCCCCGTGAACCAGTCCATCATTGCCGATATTTCATTGGCAGGCTGGGGCCGCAAAGAAATCCAAATCGCTGAAACCGAAATGCCCGGCCTGATGGCTATCCGCCGCGAGTTGGCTGATTCACAGCCGCTGAAGGGCGCCCGAATCACGGGCTCATTGCACATGACCATCCAAACAGCGGTGCTGATTGAGACGCTGAAAGAGCTGGGTGCCGATGTGCGCTGGGCCTCTTGCAACATCTACTCCACCCAAGACCATGCTGCGGCAGCCATCGCGGCCAACGGCACGCCCGTGTTCGCCATCAAGGGCGAAACGCTTGAAGATTACTGGGACTACACCCACCGCATCTTTGAATTCAATGGCGCCAAGGGCACGCCCGAAGAAGGCCCCAACATGATCCTCGATGATGGCGGCGATGCCACATTGTTGATGCACCTGGGTACCCAAGCCGAGAAAGATCCTTCCGTGCTCGCGAACCCCAGCAGCGAAGAAGAGATCATTTTGTTTGCCGCGATCAAAGCCAAGCTGGCCCAAGACAATACGTGGTACAGCCGCCGTTTGGCCAACATCATTGGTGTGACCGAAGAGACCACGACTGGCGTGCATCGCCTGAATGAAATGTCGGCCAAAGGCACGCTGCGCCTGCGTGCCATCAATGTCAATGACTCTGTGACCAAGAGCAAGTTCGACAACTTGTATGGATGCCGCGAGTCTTTGGTTGACGGCATCAAGCGCGCCACCGATGTCATGATCGCAGGCAAGGTTGCCGTGGTTTGTGGCTATGGCGATGTGGGCAAAGGTAGTGCGCAGGCTTTGCGTGCGCTGTCAGCTCAAGTGTGGGTGACAGAGATCGATCCGATCTGCGCGCTGCAAGCAGCCATGGAAGGCTATCGCGTCGTCACCATGGACTGGGCGGCTGACAAAGCCGACATTTTTGTGACGACCACGGGCAACCGCGACGTGATCACGTATGAGCACATGTCCAAGATGCACGACGAAGCGATCGTGTGCAACATCGGGCATTTCGACAACGAAATCCAAGTGGCCAAGCTCGAAGAGCTGTGCACCTTTGAGGAAATCAAGCCCCAAGTCGACCATGTCGTGTTCCCGGATGGTCACCGCATCATTCTGTTGGCGCGCGGTCGCCTCGTGAACTTGGGTTGTGGTACCGGCCACCCCAGCTATGTGATGAGCAGTTCGTTTGCCAACCAAACCTTGGCTCAGGTCGAGTTGTTCACCAAGCCTGACGCGTATGAGGTAGGCCAGGTGTACGTGCTGCCCAAGCATTTGGACGAAAAGGTCGCGCGTTTGCAGCTGTCAACGCTGAATGCGCAGTTGACTGAGTTGACCCCGACGCAAGCAGCGTACATTGGCGTCACGGTGGAAGGCCCTTACAAGCCCAACGCCTATCGCTATTGATGAATCCGGCCGCTGACGCGGCCGTGGCGTGCCAAAATCCCCTCTGCACGGCGTCCTGGTGTGATGCCGATGCGGTGGGCTTTTTGCCCTTTGTCCATACGACCGATCGAGGGTGCGTTGGTGCACTTTTGACACAGCGGGCTTGGCTCGCTTCAAGCCCACGGAGAGCGCAGTGAACCTGCCGATTAGCGTTGAGTTTTTCCCGCCCAAAACAGATGAGGGCGCTGCCAAATTGGCACAGGCCAGGCGTGCACTTTACGCGCTGAAGCCACAGTTTTGTTCGGTCACTTATGGTGCGGGCGGGTCGACACAGGAAGGCTCTTTTGCCACCGTCGCGGCCATACAGGCCGAAGGCGTCGAGGCGGCTGCACACTTTTCGTGCATCGGCGCAACCAAGGCTTCGGTAGAACAGCGGTTGCAGCAGCTGCGGGATATGGGAGTGCGCCGATTGGTGGCCTTGCGCGGTGACCTGCCCAGCGGTTATGGGGCGGGTGGGGAGTTTCAGTATGCCGCAGACTTGGTTGCGTTTGTGCGTGAAGTGTTCGGCGATGCCTTCCATATCGAGGTGGCCGCATACCCTGAAGTGCACCCGCAAGCGCGCAGTGCCGAGGCCGATTTGAAAGCCTTTATCGCGAAAGCAAAGGCGGGGGCTGACAGCGCCATTACCCAGTATTTTTTCAACCCGGACGCTTATTTTCGGTTTGTCGATGAAGTGGTTGCTGCAGGCGTCAAAATCCCGATCGTGCCGGGCATCATGCCCATTACCAATAGCTCCCAGTTGATCCGTTTTTCAGACATGTGTGGCGCGGATGTGCCTCGCTGGATTCGTCAGCGACTGCAAAGTTATGGCGATGACAGTGCGTCGATCAAAGCGTTTGGTCACGACGTCATGGTCCGGGTATGTGAGCAATTGATCCAGGGTGGAGCCCCTAGCTTGCATTTCTACACCATGAATCAGAGTGGGCCCACCGTCAAAATTTGTGAGGCATTGTCCTGACGCTCGGTGTAGCATGGGAGAGGCAGCCGCGAAACCTTTTATGCCCTCCACGAACATCAATCTAGAGGAGTTCTTCCGATGAAATTTGAAACCAAAGCCGTGCACGTCGGCTACAGCCCAGACCCCACCACCAAAGCGATGGCCGTGCCCATTTATCAGACGGTGGCCTATGCGTTTGACAATGCCCAACACGGCGCAGATTTGTTCGACCTGAAGGTGCCTGGCAACATTTACACCCGCATCATGAACCCCACGCAGGCTGTACTGGAAGAGCGCGTGGCATCGTTGGAGGGCGGTATCGCGGCCTTGGCCGTGGCCTCTGGTCAGGCTGCCATCACATATGCGATTCAGACGATTGCAGAGGCGGGCGACAACGTGGTGTCAGCGAGTGCCTTGTATGGCGGCACCTATAACTTGTTTGCACACACATTCCCTCAGTACGGCATTGAGGTGCGTTTCGCTGATGCACGCAACCCTGCCAGCTTCGCCGCACTGATCGATGACAAAACCAAGGCCGTGTATGTGGAGTCGATCGGCAACCCGTTGGGTAACGTCACCGATATAGCCGCCATTGCCGAGGTGGCACACGCCCATGGCGTGCCGTTGATCGTCGACAACACGGTTCCCAGCCCGTATCTGTGCCGCCCATTTGAGCACGGTGCAGACATCGTCGTGCACTCATTGACCAAGTACATCGGCGGCCAAGGCAACAGCATTGGCGGCATGATTGTGGACTCTGGCAAATTCCCTTGGGCAGAGCACAAAGCGCGTTTCAAGCGCCTCAATGAACCCGATGTGAGCTACCACGGTGTGGTCTACACCGAGGCGCTTGGCCCAGCCGCTTACATCGCACGTGCGCGTGTGGTACCCCTGCGCAACATGGGCGCTGCCATTTCACCGATGAATGCTTGGTTGATCTTGCAGGGTCTGGAAACCTTGGCTTTGCGCATGGACCGCATTTGTGACAACACCTTGGCGGTGGCCCAGTTTTTGAAATCGCACCCCAAAGTCGAATGGGTGGATTACGCAGGTTTGCCCAGCCACATCGATCACGCTGTCGCGCAGCGCATGATGGGTGGCCGCGCTTCAGGCTTGATGACCTTTGGCGTCAAAGGCGGTCGCGCAGCCGGTGAGAAGTTCCTAGATGCGCTGCAACTGTTCACGCGACTCGTCAACATCGGAGACACCAAGTCACTGGCGACACACCCAGCATCCACGACGCATCGCCAGTTGAACCCTGAGGAGTTGGCCAAGGCCGGTGTGAAAGAGGAGACCGTGCGCTTGTGTATCGGCATCGAGCACATCGACGACATCAAGGCCGACCTGGAGCAGGCCCTCGCTGCCGCGTGAGGTGTCGCGCACACACAAGCAAAAAAGCCCGCGACCGCGGGCTTTTTTGTGTGCATTGATCAAATCACATCAGCGTTCGTCGTAGCTCAAAGTCACGCGGTCTGTGGTGGGCATGGCTTGGCACGACAACACAAAACCCTGTTCCATTTCCCAGGGCTCTAAGGTGAAGTTGCGTTCCATTTCAACCGCGCCGTCCATGACTTTTGCCCGACACGTGCAGCACACGCCACCTTTGCAAGACCATGGCAAGTCGAGGCCAGCGTTGAGCGCGATGTCGAGAATTTTTTGGTGCTTGCCCATCCGCATGGCGTGGGGCTTGCCGTCCAAAATCACGGTGAGTTCGACATCCCCTTCGGCACTGCTGTCGGATTGTCCCAAGACAGCGCTGGTGCGCTGGCTTGCAGACAGCGAGTCCAGCGCAGGTGAGCTGAAGCGTTCAGTGTGGATGCGATCGGCGCGCAGCCCTTGTGCCAGCAAGGCTTGTTCAGTGGCCTCAATCATCGCCTCTGGGCCGCAGATAAAGACCTCGTCCATGCTGCCGATCGGCAGCAGGGACGCGACGATGGCGCGCACTTTGTCACCATCGATGCGCCCCTCGAGCAAAGGCACTTCTTGGGCTTGTCGCGATAGGACGTGAATGAGCGTGAGGCGGCTGGCGTAGCGGTCTTTGAGGTCTTGCAATGCCTCGTTGAACATGACACTGGACATGCGGCGGTTGCCGTAGACCAACGTGAATTTGCTGTTGGGGTCTTCTTCCAGCGTGCTGGCAATGATTGACAAGATTGGCGTGATGCCAGAGCCGGCTGCGAAGCCCACGCGATGGATCGCTCGTGGCTTTTGAATGGTGAAACGGCCTTCGGGCGGCATCACCCTGAGCCGTTGTCCCGCCTGCAGTTCGCTCGCTGCCCAATTGCTGAATACACCGCCAGCGACAGGGCGGATGCCAAGACTGATTTCGCCCCGGCGTTGCAAGTCCGAGCGGGTGCTGCAAATCGAGTAACTGCGCCGGATGTCTTGTCCGTTGATCTCCGCGCGCACGGTGACGAATTGCCCGGGTGTGAATGCAAAGGTGTCTTGTAATTCAGTCGGTATTTCGAGTGTGATCGCGACAGCATTCGCAGCCTCTGGGCTGATGCGATTGACACGGAGATCGTGAAAGCGGGGTGCAGTGCTCATGGCGGGCGTCGCGCTTTATAGGCGCAAGTTAGTACGGCTTGAAGTAATCAAAAGGCTCCATACACGCCAAGCATCGGTACTGTGCTTTGCAGGCGGTCGAGCCAAATGGCGATATCTCGGTGGTCTGATCCGAGCCACATTGCGGGCAAGCAACGGCATCGTTCTGGCGCGAGCGCCGCGAAAACTGGATGGTCCCGGGGAGGTTGACGTGAGCCGATCCAGCAGGCGGTGCAATGCCGAATGCTTTGAGTTTGTCTCGTGCAGCGGGGGTGATCCAGTCAGTCGTCCATGCAGGCGAAAGCTGGGTCACGAGACGCGCGGGCTGCCCCGCTTGCGCCAGCGCCGCGCGCACGTCGTCTGCCATCTGCTCCATGGCAGGACACCCACTGTATGTCGGTGTGATGACCACTTCTGGCACACCGTCATCCCCCAGTTGCACGGCTCGCAAGATACCCAGTTCGCGAAGCGTGACAACCGGTATCTCTGGGTCTGTGACTTGATCCAATGCGTTCCAGATAGCCTTCAGGCGAGCCGCCATAGGCATGTCCGCAACGCCAACGTGCACGTGATCCATGGTGTTACCAAACCGCTTCGGGATGTGCGCGTGCGAGGACTTGCATTTCAGCCAACAAAAACCCCAAGTGCTCTGAGTGCACGCCCCAATGCCCCTTGGGAATCTCGCCGGCGCATTCGGGCCGGGTCAAGGTGGCATCCGCCAGTGTCTCAAGAACCAGGGTGTCCCACGGGAGCTGCAGACTCGCGACATCAACGCCCGTCTTGTTGGCCAAAGCTGCCGCTTGTGAATCGACAGGTACCCAAAAGGCTGCGGTGTAGCGCATCAAGTGATCGATCGCGGCCTGTGCCCGCGCGTGCGACTCTTCAGTGCCATCGCCCAAGCGCACGAGCCAGTCGCTGGCATGCCGCAGGTGGTAGCGCACCTCTTTGAGCGATTTGGTCGCGATCGCAGCCAAATCATGGTCTTGGCTCTGCTGCAGTGACTGCCAAACCAGCGCCATGTATGCGCTGAACAAAAAGTTGCGGGCAATGGTGGTTGCGTAGTCGCGATCGCTCGCAGCCGTGCCCGCCAATGCGGGGCGGTGCGGCAACTCCAGCAGCGTGTGGTTGCGAAACTCATGGGTGTCGCGAAAGTACGCCAAGGTATCTTCAGTGATGGCGCCGTCCATGCGAGCACCTCTGAGATGTGCAAAGCGCTCGCGTGCTTGGTCGTCGCCATTGATGCGGTGTGCGGCCAGTTGGTAAAGCAAGCGGGCCTGGCCAATCATGTCCAGGCTTTGATTGGCCAACGCCAAGTCCTCTTCAAGGATAGGCCCGTGGCCACACCACTCCGCATTGCGCTGCCCTAAGATCAGCGCGTTGTCGGCCCAGTGCAGCAAGTAGTCGATGGGTGCATGTACCGCCATCACATGTGCCCCACAGCGTCTGGGATCTCGTAAAAGGTGGGGTGTCGGTACACCTTGTCTGCGGCGGGATCGAAGAAGCTGTCTTTGCTATCGGGCTCGCTTGCGGTAATCGATTGCGAGGGCACGACCCAAATGCTCACACCTTCTTGTCGGCGGGTGTAGACGTCGCGTGCCATTTGCAGCGCGTGCTTGGCGTCGCTGGCATGCAGGCTGCCACAGTGTTTGTGCTCAAGGCCTTGTTTGCTGCGAACGAACACTTCCCAGAGGGGCCATTCTTTGAGTGCGGGTGTGGTCATGCGGCCTCCTTGAGCGCACGGGCTTGTTGTTTGCGGGCATGCGCCAGTGCTGCGTCGCGCACCCATTGGCCATCGTTGTGGGCTTTCACGCGCGTGGCCAGGCGCTCTTCATTGCAAGGTCCGTTGCCGTTGACCACTTGCCAAAACTCGTCCCAATCAATCGCGCCATAGTCATAGTGCCCACGTGTTTCGTTCCAACGAAGGTCGGGGTCAGGCAAGGTGACGCCCAAGACCTCGGCTTGCGGCACAGTGGCATCGACGAACTTTTGGCGCAAATCGTCGTTGCTGATGCGTTTGATGCCCCAGCGCATGCCTTGCGCACTGTTGGGACTGTCGGCGTCGGGTGGGCCAAACATGGCCAAGCATTTCCACCGTCAGCTCCCAGTCGACCAGCGCCGCCACTGGCATCAACGCCAGACCTATCCACAGCCTCTGTTCCTGCGTTTCGGTGTCGGTTATTACTGCAAACTTGGTGGCCTCAGAACCGGTTCCCGCCGTGGTTGGCGCATATCTCTGGGAAGGGCTGGGAAGGGCTGTAGCCCACGTCAAAGCAGAGATCAAGAGCTAATGTGGTATTTGCCTCTGATTTTCTGAAGTT
>JALQVJ010000205.1 GCA_023260355.1 Burkholderiaceae bacterium
CGGGCAGATATTTTGGCTGGCCGGGCCGAGTTTGCCACGTTGGCGCGACAACACAGCCAAGACGGATCAGCCGCCATCGGAGGAGACTTGGGTTGGGCGAGTGCGGGATACTTTGTGCCGGAGTTTGAGGCGGCCGTTGACGCGCTCGCCAACGGCGCGATTGGTGAGCCCTTGGTCACTCGATTTGGAGTCCACTTGGTCCAAGTTCTCGAGCGACGACAAAAATTGATGGACGACGTGACCCTGCAAGAATGGGCACGCAGGGAGCTGCGCGTTGAACAAGGCGCTGAAGTCGTCGCTGCTTGGGTGCGCGAGGTTCGTGCCGCGGCCTACGTTCGCCGAATGGACATACAGTGACGCGACATTCCGGCGCCAGCGGCACCCACGTCGCGCGCAAGCGTTTCGGGCAACACTTTTTGTGTGATTCGGGGCTGATTGCAGAAATCGTTGACGCCATTGCGCCCCGCACGAATGAGCATCTGATCGAAATTGGGCCTGGGCTCGGCGCGCTGACCTTGCCGTTGCTGGAGCACGTCAACCATTTGACCGTGGTCGAATTGGACAGAGATCTGATCAAGCGCCTGCAACAAAACCCGAAATTGTCCGTCGTCGGGGCGGATGTGCTGACCGTCGACTTTTCGTCGCTTGCTGTTTCGAAGGGTGTCGATCGCTGGCGTGTGGTGGGCAATTTGCCCTACAACATCTCCTCGCCAATTTTGTTTCACTTGCTCGACCACGTTGATTGCATCCGCGACCAGCATTTCATGCTTCAAAAAGAGGTGGTCGATCGCATGGTCGCTCAGCCAGCAACAGCGGCTTACGGCCGTTTGTCGGTCATGTTGCAATGGCGTTACGAGATGCAAAACATGTTGTTTGTTCCGCCGGAGAGCTTTGATCCACCGCCGCGCGTCGATAGCGCCGTTGTGCGGATGATCCCCAAAGCCCAGCCGCCCACTGTTGAAATGGCGGTGTTGAGTGAGCTCGTGAAAGTGGCTTTTTCGCAGCGTCGCAAGGTCTTGAGGCACACCCTGGAGCCGTGGCTCGCCGCGCACGGCTTCAATGGGGATTTCGACGCACGCCGCCGTGCGGAGGAGGTCAGCGTCGATGAGTACATCCGCTTGGCGCAAGGGGTTCACACCACCGGGTGAGTTTGCCCTGTGCGACAGATGGCTTTCGGGCTTGGCTGTTGGCGCAAAAAAACCGCCCTGAGGCGGTTCTTTTGTTCACGCAACCTGCGCGTTAGGCGGCTGCGGCGCTCAACCAGTAGCCAGCGTTGAATGGGCTGCTCATGCGAAGCGCCATCGGGCTCACGTCGACAAGTTTGTCGGTGGGCCTTGGCTCTTCGTTGCTATCCGTGACAATCGGCTCGCCTTGTGACACACGGGCCACAGCGAAACTGTAGAAGCAGCGGAACGGGACCTTGCGATCTGACCAGTAATCCGCCGCATCCCGGAAGATGTCGAGCAGTTGCTCGCGCGCCTCTTTGTCGAACTTGGAGTGCGAGGGGATGTGCTCGAGCACCACGACGAAGCCTGTTTGAGGGCCGGATTTGTGGATGGTGCTTGTCAGTGCGTCATACAAGGTGTCGAAGTTTTTGTTTGCGCCTTCGGGCAACGTGTACTGCTTGGAGAGTGCATCCAAAACGTCTTGCTTGTTCTGAGCTTGGCCAGCGTTGGCATACAAAAAATGATGGCCCAAGGCCTGGGCGGCGCCTTGCAATTGATCGACGCGAAATGCGCGAATCGACTGAACGATGTTGTTGCGAACCGTGCGGAGCGGGGTGTCCATTTGAGGTGATTCTTTCAGTAAAACCAGGTCTCTGTGTCTTGGCCGTGAAGGAGCCGCGCAGGATTGCAACGGTTCACGAACCCATTTTCGGGTCGTCAGATTGTGTTGAGCAAAGCGTATTGCGGCGCAACAAAATCAGGGTTAACCCTTAAGGCAAGCCCGTAAGTGTGCCTCAAACGCCCCAAAAACGCAAGAAGCTGGGCCAACAAAATGCAGGGTTTTTACGGAGCAGCTGCTCCGCGAGGCTATTCGCGATGCGTCGCCCCCTGCAGTTTGCAAGTGCTTACTGCAGGGGGCAGCCGATCAAGCTGATCACCGGCTGACGTTGGCGTCGGCAACGGTCAGTGCGGTCATGTTCACGATGCGGCGCACCGTTGCGCTGGCCGTCATGATGTGCACAGGTTTGGCTGCGCCCAACAAAACGGGGCCGAGTGCGATGCCACCGCCAGCGGCTGTTTTCAGCAAGTTGTAGGTGATGTTGGCCGCATCGATGTTGGGCATCACCAACAGGTTGGCTTCACCCATCAACGGGCTGTCCGGCATCATGCGCTCGCGCGCAGCGGCATCGAGTGCGACATCGCCGTGCATTTCCCCATCCACTTGAAGGTCGGGTGCCATTTGCTGGAGCAAGCACAATGTTTCGCGCATTTTGAGCGCGCTTGGCGTGTCTGCCGTACCAAAGTTGGAGTGCGACAAGAGGGCCACTTTGGGCGTGATGCCAAAGCGGCGAATTTCCTCTGCTGCGGCAATGGTGATTTCAGCCAACTCCGCAGCGCTGGGGTCGTAATTCACGTGGGTGTCGACGATGAAGACTTGGCGCCCCGGCAGCAGCAAGCCGTTCATGCAGGCGTATGTATTGGCGTTGGAACGCTTGCCAATCACCGGGTCGATGTAGGACAGGTGCGCTTGGGTGGTCGACCACGTCCCACAAATCATGCCGTCAACATGACCAAACTCCAGCAACATCGCGCCAATCAAGGTCAGGCGGCGTCGCATCTCAATCTTTGCCAACTGTTGCGTGACGCCTTTGCGCGCAGTTCGCTGGTGATAGGCCTTCCAAAATTCCTCGTAGCGGTGGTCGTCTTCCACGTTGACGACGTCGTAGTCTTGCCCTTCTTTGAGGCGTAGCCCGAAGCGCTGAATGCGCTCTTGGATGTGCTTGGGCCGCCCGATCAAGGTCGGGCGTGCGAGCTTTTCGTCAACCACGACCTGTGCCGCACGCAAGACCCGTTCGTCCTCGCCCTCGGCATAGGCGACTCGCTTGGCCGTTGCTTGACGGGCAGCTGCATAGACCGGCTTCATGATGGTCCCTGCCGCGAACACGAAAGCCTGCAGTTTCTCGGTGTACGCCTCCCAGTTGGTGATGGGCCGCAATGCCACACCACTGTCTTGGGCAGCCCGCGCCACGGCTGGTGCGATTTGCATCATCAGGCGAGGGTCGAAGGGCTTTGGAATCAGGTACTCAGGACCGAACGACAAGTTTTCGCCGGCATAAGCGCGCGCGACGACGTCGCTTTGCTCTGCTTGGGCCAGCTCCGCGATGGCGTGCACAGCCGCAACTTCCATGGCGTCGTTGATCGTGGTGGCACCCACATCCAAAGCACCTCGGAAAATGTAGGGGAAACACAGAACATTGTTGACCTGGTTCGGATAGTCCGTGCGGCCGGTCGCCATGATCGACCGGCGTCCCGCCGTCATCGCTCGGTGTACTGGTGCTGCCGATGTCATGGCCTGCGTCCGCGTCGCCCGCGAGCACGACATTCTCGTTTCCGTTCGGGGGGGCGGCCACAGCATCGCCGGCAAAGCCGTTTGCGACGG
>JALQVJ010000209.1 GCA_023260355.1 Burkholderiaceae bacterium
CGATGATGGATGCGGGCGTTCCGCTGAAGGCTCCGGTCGCGGGTGTGGCCATGGGTCTGATCCTGGAAGAAGACGGCCGCTTTGCGGTTCTGACCGACATTCTGGGCGATGAAGATCACCTGGGCGACATGGACTTTAAGGTTGCAGGCACCGCCAACGGCATCACCACGATGCAGATGGACATCAAGGTTGCAGGCATTACCCCCGAGATCATGGCGCAGGCTTTGGCGCAGGCCAAAGACGGTCGTTTGCATATCCTGGGCGAGATGAACAAAGCGCTTTCCGCGCCACAGGTCGATGTTCTCTTGGGCGACAGCATTGGCGAGATGTATTTCTACCTCGCCATGGCGGATAAGGTCATTGTTGGCGGTGGCTTTACCCCATACGGCGCACATAACGTCATCGAACCGCTGGCGATGAAGAAACCAGTGATTGTCGGGCCAGATATCCACACCATCGAATACCCCGCTGTTGAGGCAATTACCGCAGGCGTTTGCACCCACGTTCAGTCAACAGACGAGTTGATAAACGCAATCGGGGCCGACCCGCAGGCCGACCCCGATCAGATTGACGCGTTCTTTACAGAACACACAGGCGCCGTTCAAAAAACGCTCGCCGCGATTGACGCTTTTACCACGCGCTAAAGCCACCATCGACATTGACCAACTGCGTGCCTTGGGCGTCTCCCCACCACGCCACGGCTTCATGCTCTTCAATCGTGATGCGAAGGCCTTTGGGGAAGTCGCGTTGAACCGCTGCGCGTCGGACCCAAGGCACGTCCTCGACTGCGCGCTGCAACTTGACCAGGTCAATCGATAAGAAGCTCTCGTTCAAGGCCGGCTTGATCGCGCGTTGGATGCTCACATCGCTTTGGTGGCGGTTGTCGCCTCTCACGTCGACACGCTCGACCGTCCATGCCGGATGGTGATACGCCCATGACACCAGCGCGGCGGCGACCGCCAGCAGCGCGGCCAGCACCACATAGGGTGCAGCAGCGAGCAGCAGTTGCTTGCGCAAATCAGCTGGTGTTGGGGTGCTCTTCACACTTGCCCTTTCACATAGTCCAGGCGTGCTTGACCCAACAACCACAGGCACAAATCGGGATAAGACAAGCCCGCGTGTTTGGCAGACATCGGCACCAGTGAGTGGCTGGTCATGCCGGGAGATGTATTGATCTCTAATAGGTAGGGCAACTGCGATTGGCGGTCAATCATCACATCAATGCGTCCCCAGCCTCGCGCACCCAAAACCCGGTAGGCCTTCAGCACCCATGCAGAGATAGTGGCCTCCTGCGCGTCAGCGAGCCCCGAGGGAATCAAGTATTGGGTCTCGTCGCCGAAATACTTGTTGTGATAGTCATAGTTGCCATCGGGTGCGACGACGCGGATCATCGGCAGCGTTTGCGCCAGATCACCTTGACCCAAAATCGGTTGCGTCACTTCGTCGCCTGAGATGAACTGCTCGCACAACACCAGCGGATCCATTGCGGCTGCTTTGGCATAGGCGCTGGCGCAGTCCTCACGACGCATGACTTTGGTCAAACCCAACGTTGACCCTTCGCGTGATGGCTTCACGATCATCGGTGAGCCCAATTGGTCAAAGGCAGACTCTGCTTCGGCAGCGCTGCTCACTTGGCTCCAATTTGGGGTGGGAATACCCGCCTCGCGCCACAGGCGCTTGGTCATCAACTTGTCCATCCCGAGGCTAGAGGCCAGCACGCCCGAGCCGGTGTAAGGAATGCCCAACAGTTCAAGTGCACCTTGCAATGTGCCGTCTTCACCATAGCGGCCGTGCAAGGCGATGAAGCATCGCTGGAATCCCTCTTCTTTCAGTTGTTGCAGGGGCTGCGCTCTCGGGTCAAATGCGTGGGCATCGACGCCACGCTCTTGCAGCGCTTGGAGCACACCTTGTCCTGACATCAAGGACACTTCGCGCTCAGCGGAGCTGCCGCCAAAAAGCACGGCCACTTTGCCAAGCGTCTCGGGTTGGGGGATATCAAATGGCTGCGTCATGCGGACACCTTGGATGCGCGCTCAGCGAGCGCCACAATTTGGGCGGGAACTTGACCCACTGAGCCAGCGCCCATGCACAACACCACATCGCCGTCTTGCGCGTGTTGAAGCACTTGGGCTGCGAGGTCTTGAATATCTGGCACGAACAGGGGTTCGATCTGGCCGGCCACGCGCAGTGCTCTGGCCAGCGCTCTGCCGTCTGCTGCAACGATGGGGGGTTCGCCTGCGGCATAGACTTCGCTCAGCAGCAAGGCGTCGACGCGCCCCAAGACTTGCACGAAGTCATCAAAGCAGTCGCGTGTGCGGGTGAAACGGTGGGGCTGAAACGCGAGCACCAAGCGCCGCGTCGGGAACGCACCACGCGCCGCGGCGATGGTGGCTGCCATTTCGACTGGGTGATGGCCGTAGTCATCGACGACGCGGATGTTGCCGCCCTGCGGCAGAGCCACATCGCCGTAACTTTGAAAGCGTCGGCCAACGCCTTTGAATTCGGCGAGAGCCGTGACGATGGCATCGTCCGACACCTCCATCTCATCCGCCACAGCGATGGCGGCCAAGGCGTTCAAGACGTTGTGATGACCAGGCAGAGCCAAGCTGACCTCGAGGTCTGGTTGGTTCTTGCGGGTTCTGCGTTGCACAGTGAAGTGCATTCGCCCTTGGTCAGCGCGGATATTCAGCGCGCGCACCTTGGCATCCTCACTCACCCCGTAGCCCACGATTGGGCGAGCAATCGCAGGGAGCAAATCGCGGATATTCGCATCGTCCACACACACGATTGCTGCGCCATAAAAAGGCATGCGATGCAAGAAATCAATGAACGCTTGCCGCAACCGACCGAAGTCATGGCCGTAGGTCTCCATGTGGTCCGCGTCGATATTGGTGATCACGGCGGTCATCGGCAACAGATTCAAAAATGACGCATCGGACTCGTCCGCTTCAACGACGATCGCGTCACCGGTACCCAACTTGGCATTGGCCCCAGCGCTATTCAATCGGCCACCAATGACAAACGTGGGGTCCATGCCGGCCTGATTCAGCACGCTGGCGACCAGGCTCGTGGTGGTGGTTTTACCGTGTGTGCCAGCAATCGCGATGCCGTGTTTCATGCGCATCAACTCGGCCAACATCACGGCGCGTGGGACGACCGGAATCAGCTTTGCGTGGGCCGCCACCACCTCTGGGTTGTCGCTCTGAACGGCCGTTGACGTGACGACCACGTGCGCACCCTTGATGTGGTCGCTGTCGTGACCGACATGGACTTGGGCACCAAGACCTTGGAGCCGCTGGACAGTGGCACTCTGGCTGATATCGCTGCCTGAAACGGTGTACCCCAAGTTGATCAGCACTTCGGCGATCCCACTCATGCCTGCACCACCAATGCCGACGAAATGGATATGTTGAATCGTGCGTTTCATCGGGCGATGACCTCCGAACATGCGCTGGTGATGGCGCGAACAGCACCGGTTCGAGCCAGTGCCTTTGCTTTCAATGCGGCCTGTAACAATTGATCTCGATCGATATCGGTCAACCATTGCGCAACACGCTCTGGCGTGAAATCAGCCTGAGGGATCAGCCACGCGGCAGACTTGTCGACCAGGAATGCAGCGTTGCTGGTTTGGTGATCGTCGACCGCGTGCGGAAAAGGCACGAACAGCGCGGCCGCACCGACTGAGGCCAACTCCGTCACCGTGCTCGCACCAGATCGAGCGATCACCAGATCGGCTTGGGCAAACGCCTCGGCCGTGTTTTCAATAAAGGGTGTCGTGCGCGCTTGCACACCAGCGGCCGCATATGCGGCGTCGAGCGCTTGAATGTGTGCTTTGCCACTTTGGTGCAGCACCTGCGGGCGGCGATCGGCAGGCATCAGCGCCAGCGCTGCGGGCAGGGTCTCGTTCAAAGCGCGTGCACCCAAACTGCCTCCGACCACCACGACTTGGAGTGGACCGGTTCGGTCGGCAAAACGTTCGGTCGGTGCGGCCTGCTGTATGAACGCGTCACGCAGGGGGTTGCCCACCCAAAGGCCCTTGTCCAATACGTGAGGAAAAGCGGTGTAGACGCGATCGGCCACCCATGACAGCACGCGATTGGCCAAACCAGCACGGCTGTTTTGCTCGTGAAGGATCATGGTGCGCCCCAAAATGAGTGTGGCCAAGCCGCCGGGCACAGTGATGTAACCACCCATGCCCACAACCACATCAGGTTTCACACGGAGGAGGGCTTGGAACGCTTGCACCGTGCTGCGCAGCAGTCGCCAAGGCATGCGCAGCCATGTCATCAAACCCTTGCCGCGAACGCCGCCAAAGTCGACAGGCTCAAAGGCAAAGCCATGCGGCGGCACCAGGTCGCTCTCCATGCTGTTGGGGGCGCCCAACCAATGCACGTGCCAACCCTGCTCGCGCAGGGCCGTGCCCACCGCAATCCCCGGGAAGATGTGTCCACCGGTACCACCCGCCATGATCATGGCGCAAGGGGCTCGCTTGGTGACGGACTGCGTCATGCGCGCCTCCCGTGTGTCATGCGGCGGTTCTCGTGATCGATGCGCAACACAAATGCGAGTGCAATCAAGTTGAGCAACGCCGCCGAACCGCCATAGCTCATGAGCGGCAGGGTCAAACCTTTGGTGGGCAAAGCGCCGAGATTCACGCCAATGTTGATAAACGCCTGGAATCCAATCCACAGACCCACACCTTGGGCCGCGAGGCCCGCAAACTCGCGCTCGAGGAGCAGGGCCTGGCGACCGATTTGCATGATGCGTCTCACCAGCCACAGGAAGCTCAAAGTCAAGGTGACCACCCCGATCAAGCCAAACTCTTCGCCAATCACAGCGAGCAAAAAGTCGGTGTGGGCTTCGGGCAGCCAGTGCAATTTTTCAACGCTTCCGCCCAAGCCCACGCCGAAGATTTGACCGCGACCCATGGCGATCAATGAGTGGGTCAACTGGTAGCCGCGACCCAGGGCGTATTCAGGGTCCCAAGGATTGAGATAGGCAAAGATGCGGTCGCGGCGCCAGGGTGAGAGCCAAATCATCAAGGCAAACGCAGCCACCAAAAGCAGCGTGATCAAAAAGAAAGCCCGCGCGTTGACGCCGCCCAAAAACAAGATGCCCATCGCAATCACCACGATGACCAAAAAGGCACCCATATCTGGTTCGGCCAACAACAACACCCCAGCCAAACCGACGGCAATCGCCATGGGAGTGACGGCGCGCACAAAGTGTTCTTTGATCTCCATCTTGCGCACCATGTAATTGGATGCGTACAAAATCATGGCGAACTTGGCGAGCTCAGACGGCTGGAAATTCATGATCCCTAGGCTGATCCAGCGGCGCGCGCCGTTGACCCCTTTGCCAATGAAGGGCACCAAAACCAACAACAGCAAGAGGAGGGCGACGGCGAACAAATGGGGCGCCCAGCGCTCCCATACATCAATAGGCACTTGGAATACCAGCCAACCCACGACCAACCCGATCATGAGAGAAATCGCATGGCGCATCACGAAGTGGGTGGACTGGTATTGCGCAAACTTGGGGTTGTCTGGCAACGCGATCGATGCCGAATACACCATCACCAATCCCCAAAGCATGATGGCGAGGACGGTCCACAGCAACGCTTGGTCATAGCCCAGGTCTTGTGCCGATTGGGCGCTTGTCGGCTGGCTGCCCAAGCGACCAATGCGAACCGGGAGTTCACCCACCGATTCGGAGTTGGGCGTGAACTTAGGCCACCACTTCACAGCGTGCCTCCTGCATCTTCTGCCATGGCCTGCACGTGTTGTGTGAACACCTGTCCGCGTTCGCTGTAGTTGCGAAACATGTCCAGGCTTGCGCAGGCGGGTGATAGCAAAACGGCATCGCCTGACTGTGCCAATCGGGTGGCTTCACCGACTGCGTCCGGCAACGTGTTGGCGCGAACGACCGGCAGCGATGCATCCTTTAGAACGCCAGCGATGGCGTCTGCATCTTGGCCAATCAAGACGACACCACGTGCAAAGCGCAACAATGGCTGGCGCAAAGGTGTGAAGTCCTGGCCCTTGCCCTGGCCGCCCAAAATCACCACCAGTCGGCGCTCTGAACCCAAGCCATTCAGCGCAGCCAGGGTTGCACCCACATTGGTGCCTTTGGAATCATCAAAGTATTCAACACCGTCGATCACACCCACGGGCTGTACGCGATGAGGCTCGCCTGCATATTCTCTCAAGGCATGGAGCATGCCAGCGGTATCTTGGCTGACTGCCCCAGCCAGGCCCAAGGCGGCCAATGCGTTGCCCCAATTGTGCTGACCGCGGATGCGCAAGGCTTCAGCAGGCATGAGGCGCTGGATATAGATGTCTTCATCGGCTGCGGGGTCCACGGTCGCGGTATCGATCCCCCGTGCGCGCACCAGCCAAGCCATGCCATTCACCGACTCCACACCCCAATCGCCTGCACGCGTGGGCTTGTCCAGTCCAAAGCTACACCAGGCTGGAGGCATGGGTTCAGCATCCTTGCGGCGCTTGTTCTTGGCGGGCGGATCAGCGGGCTGAAAGCCCATGACCGTGGCATCGTCGCGGTTCAAGAGGCGCACGCCCGTCTCTCCCCACACCTTGGCTTTCGCCGCAATGTAGTGTGCTTTGGTCGGGTGCCAATCCAAGTGGTCGTCAGAGATATTCAACAACGTGCCGATGGTGGGCTCAAAGCCGCTTGAAGCGTGCAATTGGAAGCTCGAGAGCTCCAATACCCACGCCTGTGGCCAACGCTTCTGATCCAGACACTCGCTCAATGCATCCAGCATGGCGGGCGCAATGTTCCCCGCCGCCACCGCTTCGACACCGACGCTGTTCAAGAGAAACGCCGTGAGCGCAGTCACGGTGGTTTTGCCGTTGGTGCCCGTGATGGCCAGCACCCGCGCGGCTGGCGCCTCAGCAGGGCGGTGCTGCGCAATGCCGAGCATGAACAAGTCCAACTCGTTGCTCAGTTTGACCGCATTGGTTTCACACCAAGCCATGACATCTTGCAGCTGGGCAGGCGACAAACCTGGGCTGACGTACACCACTTGAGGTTGCACGGCCTGCATCAACGCTTCATTCAGCGCACCGCACTTGACCTCGATCTGCGGCAATTCGGCCTGCGCGGCGGCAGTGGCAGCCTCACGCGTGTCGACCAACGTGACGGCGCTCGCGCCCTCACGCAGGCACCAACGCGCCATCGACAGACCGGAAAGGCCTGCGCCGATGATGAGGATGCGTTGATCTGGATTCATCGCAACTTCAGGGTCGACATGCCGACCAGACACAACAACATGGTGATGATCCAAAACCGGACCACGACTTGGGTTTCCTTCCACCCTTTTTTCTCAAAGTGGTGGTGCAACGGTGCCATGCGAAACAGACGGCGACCCTCGCCATATCGCTTCTTGGTGTACTTGAAATACGTCACCTGCAACATCACTGACACGGCTTCGGCGACGAAGACACCACCCATGATCGCCAGCACGATTTCCTGACGCACAATCACTGCAACGACGCCCAATGCGCCGCCCAACGCCAGCGCGCCCACATCGCCCATGAACACTTGAGCGGGGTGGGTGTTGAACCAGAGGAAGGCGAGACCAGCGCCACCAATCGCAGCGCAAAACACCATCAGCTCGCCAGTGCCGGGGATGTAGGGGAGCAGCAAGTAGCGCGCAAAGACCGAGTTGCCCGTGACATACGCGAAGACCCCCAACACAGCGCCCACCATGACCACAGGCATGATGGCCAAACCGTCAAGTCCATCGGTCAAGTTGACAGCATTGCTCGAGCCCACAATGACCACGTAGGTCATGGTCACAAACCCCAAGACGCCCAGTGGGTAGCTGACCTCTTTGAAAAACGGCAACCACAGGCCCACGGTGTTGGGCAAGTTCACCTGAAAGCCAGACTGAATCCACTGCACAAACAGTTGCCACACCTTGGCATTGGACCCTTCAGAAATAGCAAACACCAAGGCCAGTGCAGCGATGCCAGCCACCAATGACTGCCACAAGTACTTGTCGCGCGAGCGCATGCCCTCGGGGTCCTTGTTGACCACTTTCTTCCAGTCATCGGCCCAGCCGATGGCCCCCAGACTCAAGGTCACGAACAGCACAATCCACACAAATCGATTCGACAGGTCTGACCACAGCAATGCCGAAATACTGATCGCAATCAAGATCAACACACCCCCCATCGTCGGGGTGCCGCTTTTCACCAGGTGCGACTGCATCGCGTACTCGCGCACGGGCTGCCCAATCTTGAGCGCGCGCAGGTGCCGAATCACGGCGGGGCCAGCAAACAGTCCGATCAACAGCGCCGTCACCGAAGCCATCACAGCCCGGAAGGTCAAATACTGAAAGACGCGGAAAAACCCGAATTCGGGCGACAGGGTTTGCAGCCAAATGGCCAGATCAAGCAGCATGCGGTGTCCTTTCTTCTGCAGCCTCTGTGAGTGCGTTCAACACCTGTTCCATGCGCATGAATCGGGAGCCTTTGATCAAAACCGAATGCATCGGTTTGATCAAAGCAGGGGCTTGCGCCGCGAGTTCTGTCACTGCAGGCCAAGCCTTTAAATGCGCGGCAGCTGGCAGTGTCTGAACCGCTTGGTTCATCCATTCGCCAGCGACGTCAATCCGATCGATATTGGCCTTGAGCGCCGCATTCAGGACCTCTTGGTGGTAGACCAAAGCTTGGTGCCCAACTTCGCCCATATCCCCAAGCACGAGCCACTGGGGCTTGGGCAGCGATGCCAGCACAGCAATCGCGGCCAACACCGAGTCGGGATTCGCGTTGTAGGTGTCATCTACCACCGCCACGTCGCGATCGTCCAACGACAGTTGTAGCAAGCGCGAACGGCCTTTCACTGGCTTGAACGCCTCCAGACCCAGGCAGCATTCGATCAAGGGCACGCC
>JALQVJ010000257.1 GCA_023260355.1 Burkholderiaceae bacterium
AACGCATTGGCTTTGGCGTGCCCAATGTGGCCGAGGCCGTGGCGGCGCTCAAGGCCCGTGGCGTGGAGTTTGTCGAATCGACCCAGCTGCACCCCGAAGACCGGGGGGCGCTCACCCGTGCCGCTTTGGGCTCCGTGGCAACACGCAAAGCCAGTCAATTGGCTTTGGATGCCTTGGCGCCGTTGTTGCCGGAGTTGTTTGGCGGCTCTGCGGACTTGACGGGGTCCAACTTGACCAACTTCAAAGGATGTGTGGTCGCGCGGCGAGACCAGCGCGGCAATCACATGAGTTACGGTGTGCGTGAATTTGGCATGGCTGCGATCATGAACGGCATGGCTTTGCACGGCGGGTTCATTCCTTATGGCGGGACATTCCTGACCTTCAGCGACTACAGCCGCAATGCGATCCGCATGGCCGCTCTCATGAAGCAGCGCGTGATCCATGTGTTCACCCACGACTCGATTGGCTTGGGTGAGGACGGCCCGACACACCAGTCCGTCGAACACGTGCCCAGCTTGAGGCTGATTCCCGGCCTGGATGTGTGGCGTCCAGCAGATGAATTTGAAGCGACAGTGGCGTGGGGGTGCAGCTTGATGCGTGATGATGGACCGAGTGCCCTGTGCCTATCCCGCCAAAATCTGCCCGCCTTGACGGGTGGCGCTGACGCAGCGCGAGATGTGTCGCGTGGCGGCTATATTTTGCGCGACACCCCGGACGCGCAGGCCGTGATCATCGCCACAGGCTCTGAGTTACAACTCGCAGTTCATGCGCACGACCGGTTGCTGACACAAGGCATACCCACACGCGTGGTCTCCATGCCGTGCGCCAATGTGTTTGACAGGCAAGATCATGTCTACCAAGAAGCGGTGCTTCCGATTCGCTTGCCGGCGGTGGCTGTGGAGGCCGCGCACCCAGACTATTGGCGCAAATATGTGGGCCGGACAGGTCGCGTGATTGGGATTGCGACGTTTGGCGAATCAGCACCTGCCCCTGTTCTTTATGAGCACTTTGGCATCACCTCTGAGGCGGTGGAGCAAGCCGTGCGTGCGATGGTGGCGGCATGATGCGCTCGGAACTCAAAGCAGTCTTGTTTGATCTGGATGGCACGTTGATCGAGACGGCACCTGAAATATCCGACGCGGTCAACGATGCACTCCAGGCAGTTGATCTCGACCCGGTCGGCCTCCCCATGGTGCGAGATTGGATCGGCCATGGCACAGCGACTCTTTTGCGTTCAGCCCTGTCGTACCGGCTTGACATGGACGCCAGCGCGCTCGAGCAGTGGCCTCTTTACCCGAAAGCTGTGCGAGCATTTGACGCCGCCTACGAGGCCCGTTGTGGCAGTCGCAGTCACTTGTATGACGGTGTTCGCGAGACATTGGCGGTGCTGAAGGCCAACGGTATTCGGCTTGCCGTCGTCACCAATAAAGAGGCGAGATTCACCGAACGCGTTCTCCAAGCGCACCAACTCGACCGCGTGATGGACATGGTCATCAGTGGCGACAGCCTGCCGACGAAAAAGCCCCATCCGGGTGGCATTCAACATGTCATGGCGCAGTTTCAGCTGGCGCCCGAGGCATGTCTATTTGTGGGCGACTCCAGCATCGACGCGGCGACCGCGAGGGCCGCGGGTCTCACCGTCTGGTTGCTGCCATATGGCTACAACATGGGGCAACCCTTGGAGGCGTGCGAACCAGATGCCATCTTGAGTGAATTTGGCGACGTGTTGGCCGCATTGGATCTCGACGAGTGAGCGGGCACAGACCCGTGAAGACATTGAAAAGCAAGCAAAGGCGAGGACAGAAATGAAAATTGGTATCAACGGATTTGGACGCATTGGTCGCATGGTGTTTCGTGCGGCGGTGCAGAATTTTGAGGACTTTGAAGTGGTGGGCATCAACGATTTGTTGGAGCCTGATTACTTGGCTTACATGCTCAAGTACGACAGCGTGCACGGTCGCTTCAAGGGCGAGGTGAGCGTGAGCGGCAACGACTTGATTGTCAAC
>JALQVJ010000304.1 GCA_023260355.1 Burkholderiaceae bacterium
CTGTGGCGACCAAGGCTTCGGCGATGCCGGGGGCGACCGTTGCCAGTGTGACGTTTTGCAGGGACGCCAGTCCGGTGAATGCGTGCATGATGCCCCAAACAGTGCCAAACAAGCCGACGTAGGGCGAAACAGATGCCACCGATCCTAGGAAGGGCAGGTGGCTCTCAAGGGCGTCCACTTCCCGCTGGTTGCTCACTCGCATGGCGCGCTGCGCCCCCTCAAGCAAAACCGCAGGGTCTTGCACGCGGCGTTCGCGCAGCTTCAAAAATTCACGCATTCCCGCGCTGAAGACTCTCTGCAAAGAACCACCTTCACCCTCGGTGTTTTGGGCGTTGCTGTAGAGATCGCTCAAGCTGGCGCCCGACCAAAACTCGCGTTCGAATTGATCGTTGTGTTGGGTCAGCCGACGCAACGTGGCGCTTTTCCCGAATATCACTGCCCAGCTCGTGACGGATACGCTCAGCAACAAGAGCACGACGGCTTGAACAACCCAGCTGGCGTTGAGCAGCAGTTGAATGATGGACAGGTCTTGGTTCATGTCGGTTTCAGTCGTTCGAGGATAGAGGAGGGGATACGCGCCGGTTTGATGGATTTTGCATCAACCCAGCCGATTCTGATTTCACCTTCGCTGAGGCAGACAGCCTGCTCTGCGTCTTGGCGCCAGGCACTTTGCTCAAGCACCAGGCTGGCCCGCCCTGCCTGGGTGAGATACGTTCGGACTTCGAGGAGGTCATCCAAGCGCGCGCTTTGGTGGTATTTGATCGCCGTGGCCGACACCACAAACATGCCGCCACTGGTTTCTCTCAAGGCATGTTGTTCAATGCCAAGGTGGCGCAACCACTCGGTCCGCGCTCGCTCGAAAAACTTCAGGTAGTTCGCGTAGAAAACGATTCCGCCTGCGTCCGTGTCTTCCCAGTAGACACGCACTGGCCATATGAAATCCGGTGCCTGCGCCGTCATGTGGCCTCGTGAGGGCGCAAGTCTGGTGCCAAGGGGTGGAGCACGCCGTTGATGAACTTGTGCCCATCGGTGCCACCGAATGATTTGGCCAACTCAATGCATTCGTTCAACACCACGCGCAAAGGCACGTCCAAGCACCGCTGCAATTCGTAGACGCCAATCCAAAGAATGACCCGCTCGATCGGGGAAATTTCAGCCAGTGGCCGATCCAAATGCGGGGCGACCGCGGCGTCCAACATGGCGCGGTCTTCTGCGCACCCTCTCAAAAGTGCGTCGAAGTGGATGCTGTCGCACTTGTGAAAGCCGGTCAGCTCGCGGGTATACGCGTCAATGCCTTCGATAGTGTCTTGGCCAATCAGCACTTGGTAGAGCGCCTGCACAGCAAACTCTCGAGCCCTCGTGCGCGCAGATTTGTCCGATGCTTTGCGCATCGCAGGCCGGGCTTTGGGGGGAAGGTTCTGATCAGTCATGCTCAATTGATTTGATCCAAGAGAAGCGCCATTTCGACGGCAACCTGCGCCGCATCTCGGCCTTTGTCGGTCTGTCGTGCGACGGCTTGCGCGTCAT
>JALQVJ010000383.1 GCA_023260355.1 Burkholderiaceae bacterium
GTCTGGTTTTGCAATATTTCGTCACAATTTGTGCGGCGTCGGCGCATGCCGACACACCGAGCCGCGCCACACCACGCAAGGCTGTTTGCGAGCACACCCCAAAGCCGCCAAGCCCAAATCAAGCGCCTCGGGCCTGGCCGCCCCAAGCCACAAAAGGGGTGTTGCGATAACCCGCCTTGCCGTAACCGAACGGCTCACCATTCGGGTGCGTGACAACGCCGCCAGCTGCGCGCAGCACCGCATCACCGGCGGCGGTATCCCATTCCATCGTGGGGCTGAAACGGGGGTAGACATCGGCCTCGCCGGCGGCCACCAAGCCAAACTTCAGCGACGAGCCAATCGACACCGTCTGCTCAATGCCGTGCTGCTGCAGCCAGGCATCGGTTTGCGCATCGCGATGCGACAAACTCGCCACCGCCACGGCGCCAGTTGCGGGCACAGCCCGCACCCGCAAGGCGCGGCGCACGCCGCCACTCTCTTCGTAGGCCTCGCCGGCAACACCCACAAACAAACGATCCAGCGCAGGCGCAAACACCACCCCGGCCACCGGCACGCCGCGCTCGATCAGCGCGATATTGACGGTGAACGACCCGCGCCCATCGCGCTTCAAAAACTCTTTTGTGCCGTCCAGCGGATCCACCAATACAAACCGATCCAGCGCCACCAGCGCATGGCTGCTGGCGTTCTCTTCGGAGACCACCGGCACCTGCGGCGATAGACGGGACAAGGCCGCCAAAATCACCGCCTCAGCCGCCGCGTCAGCCTCAGTCACTGGGCTGCCATCAGATTTCAGAAATGCCTCTGGCGACTTGGCAGCGACCGCCAGGATTGCCGCACCCGCCTCACGCACCACCGGCTTCAAAGCCTCACACCACGCGCTCACATCCACAACCGCACTCCTGTGACATTGCAGCCGAGCATCTTGCCACGGTCGCGGCTCAATCGCGCCGCGTTCACAGCGTCCAGACCAAGCGGGCCGCCAAGGCCACGAAGACCAGCGCGCTGATGTGGTCAAGCTGGGCCTGCACGCCAGGGCGCTGGCGCAAGAGGTCGCCCACGCGCGCGGCCGAGTAGCTGATGCCACCAAACACCAGCAAGGTGGCCAACACAAAGAGCAAACCCAAGGCAATGATTTGCAGTGCCGCGGGCCCACGCGAGGTGTCGACAAACTGGGGCAGCAACGCCAAAAAGAACAGCACGATTTTGGGGTTGCTGAGGTTCATGATGACACCGCGCCGCCACAACGCAGCCATGCGTGGCGTGGCAGGTGCGGCGTGGGCTGAAGGAGCCGCGCCAGGCAGGCGTGCTGCGCGCCAAGCGCCCCATGCCAAGTACAGCAAGTACGCGGCGCCAAGCGTTTGGATGATTTGCAGTGCCAGTGGCGCGCTGGCCATCACCGCCGCCAGCCCCAAGGCAATGGCCAAGGTGTGCACCACCAACCCACAGCACAAGCCCAACACAACCGCCAGCCCTGCCCGCGCGCCTGCGGCGGCTGACTGCGCCAACACAAAGAGGTTGTCGGGCCCTGGCGTCAGCCCCAACAACACCGCCACGCCAAAGAATGTGGTGGCGGTGTCTAAGCTGATCATCGGATAGGGGGCTGGGGGCCTAGAGGGTCAAAGGTTGGGGCCCAAGAGGCGGCGCAGCGCGGCCTCGCTCACACCGCTGCGCTGAGCGAGGTCTTGGACTTGGTCTTCGCCGATTTTGCCGACGTTGAAGTACGCGGCTTCGGGGTGCGCCAAGTAAAAGCCGCTCACACTTGAAGCAGGGGTCATGGCCATGCTGTCGGTCAGTCCCATGCCGATGCCGGGCGCATCAAGCAAGTCAAACAGCGCTTGTTTGGCGCTGTGGTCGGGGCAAGCAGGGTAGCCCGGTGCCGGGCGGATGCCTTGGTATTCCTCGCGGATGAGGGCCTCGTTGTCCAACTGCTCGTCGGCGGCGTAGCCCCACCATTCGGTGCGCACGCGGCGGTGCAGGTATTCGGCGGCGGCTTCGGCGAGGCGATCGGCCAGCGCTTTGACCATGATGGCGTTGTAGTCGTCGTGGGCGGCCTCGTACCGGCCAGCGCGCTCGTCAGCGCCCAACACCGTCACGGCAAAGGCGCCCGCGTAGTCGGCAGCTTGCAACTGGTCGGCAACAAAGTCTGCCAGACAACGGCTGGGGCGAAGCTGTCCGTTGACCTCCGTTTTTTCGGTCTGCTGGCGCAGGCCGTGCCATGTCAACACCGACTGCTGGCGCGCCTCGTCGGCATAAAACACGATGTCGTCTGCACCCACCCGCTGCGCAGGGTAGAGACCCACGGTGGCGTGGATGCTGAGGCTTTGCTCGGCGATGAGTTGCTTCAACATGGCCTGGCCGTCGGCAAAGACTTTGGTGGCGGCTTCGCCGACCACGCTGTCGTTCAGGATGGCCGGGTATTTGCCGGCCAAGTCCCACGTCTGAAAGAACGGCGTCCAGTCGATGTACTGCGAGACCTCTTGCACAGACAGGTTGCGCAAGTGGCGTTTGCCCAAAAACTGCGGCGCTTTGGGGCGGTAATTCGCAAAGTCGACCTGCGCTGCGTTGGCGCGCGCTTGGCTGAGCGGCCACAAGACTTGGGTCTTTTTGTTGGCGTGCTGTTCGCGCACGCGCTCATAGTCAGCGGCCAGCTCGGCCTTGTATTGCGCGGCGTTTTCACCCAGCAGGCCTTGGCCCACCGAGACGCTGCGAGACGCATCAGGCACGTAGACCACAGGGCCGCTGTAATGCGGCGCGATCTTGACCGCGGTATGCACGCGGCTGGTTGTGGCGCCGCCAATCAGCAGTGGCGTTTGGCGCTCGACGAACCACGGGTCTTTTTGCATCTCTTCGGCGATGACTTGCATCTCTTCGAGGCTCGGCGTGATCAAGCCCGAGAGGCCGACGATGTCGGCGTTGACGGCTTTGGCTTTGTTCAAGATGTCTTGCCACGGCACCATCACGCCCATGTTGATGACTTCAAAGTTGTTGCACTGCAAGACGACGGTGACGATGTTCTTGCCGATGTCGTGCACGTCGCCTTTGACGGTGGCGATGACGATCTTGCCCTGCGTTTTGACTTCGTCGCCAGCAGCGAGCATGCGGGCTTTTTCTTCTTCGATGTAGGGGATCAGGTGCGCCACGGCCTGCTTCATCACGCGGGCGCTTTTGACGACCTGTGGCAAAAACATCTTGCCCTGTCCGAACAGGTCGCCGACGACGTTCATGCCGTCCATCAAAGGGCCTTCGATGACGTGCAAGGGGCGCCCGCCGTCGGCCGCAATGACTTGCCACATTTCTTCGGTGTCTTCGACGATGTGATCGGTGATACCGTGCACCAACGCGTGGCTGAGGCGGCCGCGCACATCG
>JALQVJ010000399.1 GCA_023260355.1 Burkholderiaceae bacterium
GCTGCAGGAATGGTCTTCAACTCGCAGTTGATACCGGCCTCTTGGCAGAAGCCTTTGGCTGCCGCCACCCGAACCAGCAAATTGCCAGTACCAGGGTAGTCTTGGATCTTCACTGTGGTCTGCGCGCTGGCGGTCGCCATCCCTGCTGCGGCAAGGGCTGTGAGTACAAAGCGTGAGAGTTTTTTCATGGGGCTGTCTCCTGTTGTTTTGTGAATACCACCGCATAGTGCAACCCCCAATACCGCGCAAATTGCACTCAAGTGACAATTTAAGGGATGACACCTATCTACCCCGCTGCGGCGACCCCGGATTGGCTCGACACGCACACGATCAACTTTCGCATTTCCGAAGACATGCTGAAGTCGTTGCTGCCCATGGGCCGCTTGCGCAAATGCAAACCTGGCGAAACCGTGGTGAGTTACGGCAGCAAGATCGATCACGTCGGCATTTGCCTGACTGGCCAGTTCCGCGTTTTGCTCAACAGCATCGACGGGCACAGCCAGTTGGTGCGGTTTTTGACCGAACGCGAGATGTACGGCGTGCCGTCCGCACTGGCCAATGCGCCCTTCCCTACCGATTTGGTCTGCGACAAACCTGGCGAGTTGCTGATCATCACGCGGTCAAACTTAGAGGCCAGGCTGCGCTCGGACCCTGACTTTGCATTGGCGTTGATCAAGAATCTCGCGACCCGAGTAGCCGAGTTGTTTGGATTCATGGAGGCGGAGCTGCTGCCATCGTTGAGGGCACGGGTATATCAAGCGCTGATGCGGCTGGCCAAATACCACGGCACACCGGACAAACGCGGCGAAGACATGGTGCTGCACTTCACGCAGGCTGAGCTGGCGTCCAACGTGAACGCCTCGCGACAAAAAGTCCATGTCGAACTCAAGCGCATGGAACTGGAGGGTTTGGTGGTGTTGGGTTATCGCACCATCACGCTGAAATCGACATTTTTTGAGTCGCAAACTTAGGCTCTGAGAGCGTGGGCTCACGCGCGCCCGCCTTCGCCACCGGCTCCAGCCGACTGGTCGATCGCTCGCACCACTGGTCCGTCCATTGGGCCCGCACCGCGCCCAAGCCGCGGCAACGCGGTCACACAAAGCTTTGTCGACAAACCCACCTGTGGTCGAAAGGCCGCCAACCCAAACCGCGCGTGCCAGAGTCCCTGCAGCGCGAGGTGCCGCTGGGTCACCCTGTGAGCCCTGAAGGACAGGCTGGTTTGTGGCTTGCAGGGACACAGGCGCGGCGCACTGTGTCATGGGCCAAACGCCCCCACTGGGTGACCGGTGGGCGGAACGCTGAACGCACCACTGCGTTCACACGTCAGGCTCGCACATCAGGACGCGCGGGGCGGCGCTGACTAGTGCCCCTTCCATTGCGGCAGACGCTTTTCAATGAATGCGCGCGGTCCTTCTTGAAAGTCAGCTGTCGCGCTGATGCGCTCCCGGGCAGCCCAGACCGCATCGCGCAACGCCGCTTCATCCCACCCTGAGGCGCTATGTTTGACGATCTGAAGACTCTCTCTCACGGCCAAGGGCGCGTTGCGCGTGACCCGCTCGGCCAGCGCGAGTGCCTCGTCAAGCAGGCGCGGCCCGGGGACGACACGGTTGACGAGCCCTAGCTCGTGTGCACGCTGCGCGCCGATAGGCTCCGCTGTGATCGCCACTTCGATGGCGATATTGCGCGGCAATGCGCGGGGCAAACGAATCAGTCCCCCCGCTGCTGCGAGCAACGATCTGGCCACTTCAGGCAGGCCAATGCGTGCGCCCTCTGCCGCAACCACCATGTCGCAGGCCAGCATGATTTCACAGCCGCCCGCCAGCGCCGGGCCATTCAGGGCTGCGAT
>JALQVJ010000404.1 GCA_023260355.1 Burkholderiaceae bacterium
GAGCTGTTCTTCTCGACCAACTTCCAGGGTCAGGTCGACAAGGTGGGCCGTCGCTTCAAGATGACGCTGCGCCAGATCGAGCAGAAGTGGCCGGGCATGCTGCCCGACAGCCACCAGCGCGTTCTCAAGGACAAGCCTGAAACTGAAGTGGTGATCATCCACATCGTCAAGCCCCGAGTGAACCGCGACCCACAGCGGATCGACGCGAAGGGCTATCGGTACGCCAGCTACTATGTCTTGCGCGAAGCAACCAAGTTGCTGCACGAAGGTGGCTATCGCTGCATGCCATACTCCACCGCCCGCTACATCACAGCGCCCGGTGAGTTGTATGGCCGCAGCCCAGCCATGAACGTGCTGCCCTCGATCAGCGTGCTCAACGAAGAGAAGAAGACGATCATCAAGCAAGGCCATCGCACTGTTGACCCTGTGCTGTTGGCCCATGATGACGGCATCTTGGATGGCTTCAGCTTGAAACCTGGCGCGATCAACTACGGCGGCGTCTCAAGCGATGGCCGTCCATTGGTTCACGCTCTGCCCACGGGCAATCTGGCCATCGGCAAAGAGCTGATGGACGACGAGCGCATGGCGATCAACGACGCCTTCTTGGTCACGTTGTTCCAGATTTTGATCCAGACGCCACAGATGACCGCCACCGAAGTGTTGGAGCGCGCCCGGGAAAAGGGTGCTCTGCTGTCACCCACGATGGGGCGCTTCCAGTCCGAGAGCATCGGCCCACAGATCGAGCGCGAGTTTGATTTGCTGATGTGGCAAGGGCTGATCCCGCCCATGCCGCAAGCGCTGATCGAGGCTGGCGCTGAATACAAGGTTGAGTACGACGCCCCGCTGAACCGCGCCATGCGCTCGGACGAAGCGGCGGGCACCATGCGTACCTTCCAGTGGGCAGCCGAGATCGCCGCCCAAACGCAAGACCCAAGCGTGATGGACTTCTTCGACACCGACACCATCATCCCAGAGCTGATGGCGATCAACGGTGCGCCGTTCAGGTTCATGCGTGACAAGGATCAAGTGGCGCAGATCAGGCAAGGCCGTCAGCAAGCGGCAGCCAGCCAGCAGTTGGTTCAAGCGCTGCCAGGTATCGCCTCGATGGCCAAGGCGTCTACCCCTGAAGGCAATGCGCCATTCGCGGGTCAACCGTCTCAATAAGGAATTGCTGTGGCAACACTATCAGTAGGCTCTTCAGTCAGCGTGCCCATTCAGGGCAGCGAAGTTTTTACGATCACGTCTGCGCAGAACACAAGCTGGCGGGCCACGTTCACTTCTGCTGCCGGTGCGCAGCAGCAACAGATGGCGGGCACCGGGCGCACCTACGGGCCTGCGGCAACTGTTCAGCCATTGGGTCCGTTCAACACCCCCGGCGCATTGCTGCTTGAGAATTTGCAAACCGCTGTTGGCTCCGCGCTGACTTACTCGCAGACCTCGGGGTACTCCAACCCCTACGTCTTGGCGCAAACCGCTGTTCCAGTCATCTTGCCCTCAAGCGGTTCCAGCAACGCCACAGGTCAGATCACGCTGACCACCGCTCTGCCGTATCAACCAAGCGGCACAGTGAGCATCTATCTGCCCACAGGAGTGGTGACGGCTGGCTCGGCTGGCACCGGAGCGGGTCTGTATTCTGTGGTGTTCAGCACCACGGCGATCTGTCAAATCCAAGGCACCGGGATTGTCACAGCCAACGGGGCGTACACCCAAACCACTGCGTCGGCTTTGACGCTGGCCACAGTCGCTGTGCCTGCCGCAGCGATGGGCGCAAACGGATCGTTGCGAGTGCTCCCGCGTGTGACCGTGCTGAACAACGCGAACACCAAGACGTTCAACATGCAGTTGGGCGGCTCGGCGTTGGCCAACTTCCCGATTGTCAGCAACGTCTCGACCTTCCCGATCTTGATGGTCACAAACCGTGGAACGCAAGCCAGCCAGATCGGCTCGCCCAACGGCAGTGATCGCAACTTCGGCAACCCCTCATCGTTCTACTACACATCGGTTGACACCACGGCAGCTCAGTCGCTGATCCTGACAGGCAATCTCGCAACAGCCACGGATTATTTGATCCTTGAAGGCTACACCGTCGAAGTCATTCCGCTTCAATGAACAAACCCAACGAAGCCAAGCAGTTCCTCGCGCAGCGTCGAACGGCGTACGTTAAAACCTTTGACACGCCCTTCGGGGCGGATGTGCTTCAGGACTTGGCAAAGTTCTGTCGCGCCAACGAGAGCACCTTTCACCCTGACGCCAGGGTGCATGCGGTAGCAGAAGGACGGCGTGAAGTGTGGCTGCGTATCCAGCAACACCTCAACCTGTCCGACGACGATCTCTGGCGCGCATTCGGCGGGCCAGTGGTCATTTCCAAAACCCCTCCACAGGAATAAACCATGTCTGAAGCAATCGCCCCCACCGATGGTGGACAAGGCGGCACGCCTACTAGCGCCGCCCTTGCTACTCCAACAGCAGCACCCGCAGCGCCAACAGGCACTCAGGTAACAGCCACCGCTCCCGCAGCTCCCGTATCCGCACCTAGCTGGTTATCTGGTGCAGACGAAACCCTCGTTGGCTACGTTCAGAACAAAGGCTGGACTGAACCTACCCAGGTTCTGGATGGCTATCGCAACCTCGAAAAGCTCTTGGGCGCGGACAAAGCCAACAACGCCGTGATCATCCCCAAGGGTGACGCCGATCCAAAAGAATGGGCTGCGGTTTACGACAGGCTTGGTCGCCCCACCGGCCCCGATGGCTACAAAGTCGAGCTGCCAGCAGGCGGCGACAAAGGCGTTCACGAAGCCTCGCTGGCCAAGTTTCATGAGCTGGGCCTGACCAAGACGCAGGGCGAAACGCTGGCGAACTGGTACAACGGCGTTGTTTCGGAGGCCAACCAAGCGCAGGAATCCCAGCGCGTGGCGGCTTTCCAACAGGAAGACCAAGCGCTGCGCAGCGAGTGGGGTAACGCTTTCACCCAAAACTTGGCTCAAGCGCAAGCTGCCGCCAGAGGGTTGGGGTTGAACGGCGAGACAATTGACAAGCTGTCTGAAGCCATGGGCCACAAGGCCACCATGAACTTGCTTCAAAAGATCGGCACCCGCTTGGGCGAAGACAGCTTCGTAACCCCAGACAACCCGCAGTCATTCGGCAACGCGCTGACCCCTGGCCAAGCGAAAGCTGAAATTCAATCCTTGATGTCTGACCGTGATTTCACGTCCAAATATCTCAAGGGCGACTCAGACGCTAAAGCTCGCATGGCTCGCCTGCACAGTTTTGCTTACCCTGAAGGATAAACCATGGATGATTTAGAAGCTCGCGTGCGCTGCATGGAAATGGCTGCGGAACTGACAAAACCCTCTGGCGACTATTCTGCCGAGAGCGTTGTGAAAGTCGCAACCGTGCTATATACTTTCGCCAAAGCATCACCGGATGGGGCAACTCATACGGAAATCGTGGACAAGCCAAAACGCGGAAAGCCAGCCCCGAAAGAGGCAGACATTCTAAGTTAAGCCCCACACCAGATAGATGCTATCTGGCCCCTCCTACGAGGACAAGCCGAAGGCGCGCAGCGGCCTCTAACCGCAGCAATCTTCGTCAACTTCTCGTAGGAGAATTACCATGTCAGTGAACGTCAATACCGCGTTTGTACAGCAGTACAGTACAAACATCATGATGCTGCTCCAGCAGCAAGGTTCGCGTCTTCGCAACACCGTTACCAACTACAGCTTCGTCGGCAAAGCCGCTTCGATGGCTGAACAGTTCGGTGCCGTGTCGCCAGTTCGCAATCAGTCTCGCCACAGCGATACACCCCTGATCTCTACGCCCCAAGACAAGCGTTGGATTTATCCAAACGACTACGACTGGGCTGATCTGATCGACCAACAAGACCGCCTGCGTATGTTGATCGACCCCGCTGGTCCTTACACCCAAGCTGGTGTGATGGCCATGGGGCGCGCAATCGACGACGAAATCATCTCGGGTCTGTTCAACGCCAACAACACTGGTGA